>JAJKIB010000312.1 GCA_021154745.1 Mycobacterium sp. | reverse complement strand
GGCTGGTTCGGATCGACGAGGGCGGGCGAGGCGTCCCCGAGGGTGGCGGCGGCGACACGCATCATCTCGTCGGTGACCCTGGTGGCCTGCGCCGCGGTAACGGCGAGTCCCATCGCCGGGAAGATATAGACGTTGTTGCACTGCGCAATTGGCCGTTCGACGCCGTCGCGGTGCAGCGGTGCAAACGGTGAGCCCGTGGCGATCAGCGCACGACCGTCGGTCCACTCGTCCAACTCGGCGGGATGCGCCTCGGCGCGGCTGGTCGGGTTGGACAGCGGAAAGATGATGGGCCGTTCGGTCTTGGCCGCGAGATCGCACACGATTTCCTCGGTGAAGGCACCGGCCGCCGTGGACAGCCCCAGCAGGACGCCCACATCGACGTGGTGCACGACGTCGGCCAGCTGGGCGGGTCCGGACAGGCCCCAGCCGGCGGCACGGACGACAGGCTGCGCGAACTTCCGCTGTTCCGCGGACAGGTCCGTGCGCTCGTCGGTGAGCAGTCCCTGGATGTCGACGACCCAGATGCGCCCTAACGCGTCCTGTTCGGACAGTCCCTGCGCCACCATCTCACGCTGCACCATGTCCAGCACGCCGATGCCTGCCGAACCCGCGCCGAGCATCACGACCTGCTGCTGTGACAGCGGCCGGCCGGCCACTTTCGCTGCGCCGTACAGCGCGCCGAGGGTGACGGCGGCGGTCCCCTGAATGTCGTCATTGAAGGTGAGCAGCTTGTCGCGGTAGCGCTCGAGAATCGGCAGCGCGTGCGCGGTGGCGAAGTCCTCCCACTGCAGCAACACATCGGGCAGCTCGTCGCGCACCGCCGCAACGAATTCGTCGATGAACGCGAAGTAGTCGTCGTCGCCGATCCGCCGGTGCCGCCAGCCGAGATACTGCGGGTCTTCGAGCAGTTCGACGTTGTCGGTGCCCACGTCCAGCACGATCGGCAGAGTGCGGGCCGGGTCGATCCCGCCGATGAGCGTGTACAGCGAGAGCTTGCCGATCGGGATGCCCATCCCGCCGATGCCTTGGTCGCCGAGGCCGAGGATGCGCTGCCCGTCCGTCACCACGATCACATCGACTTCGCGCTGGGGACGGTTGCGCAACACCTCTCGGAGCAGGTCGCGGTGCGCGTAGGACACGAAGAGCCCGCGCGGCCGCCGGTAGATCTCGCTGAAGCGCTGGCACGCCTCACCGACGGTCGGGGTGTACACAATCGGCATGGTCTCCGGGATGTGCTCGCGCAGCACCCGGTAGAACAACGTCTCGTTGCGGTCCTGCAACGCGCGCAGGTAGATGTGTTTGTCGAGATCGTCACGGCGAGTGGAGAACTCGTTCCAGCAGTGCGCGACCTGCTGCTCGATGGTCTTCTCTGCGATCGGCAGCAGACCCAGCAGGCCGAACTCGCGGCGTTCCTCGTGGGTGAATGCGGTGCCCTTGGTCGTCAACGCGTCGAACAGCTTGGCCTGTCCGGTCTTCGCCTCAGACAACTGGGGTCCTTCCGCCGGAGCAATTACGGGAGCTTGTTGACCAACTCTTCCACTCCGACGCGCGGGCCGGTGAAGAACGGCGTCTCCTCGCGCGTGTGCCGACGGGCGTCGGTGGCACGCAGATCGCGCATCAGGTCGACGATGCGGTGCAGCTCGGGCGCCTCGAACGCAAGGATCCACTCGTAGTCACCGAGCGCGAACGCAGGCACCGTGTTGGCACGCACGTCCTTGTAGCCGCGGGCTGCCATGCCGTGCTCGGACAGCATGCGGCGGCGCTCCTCGTCGGGCAGTAGATACCACTCGTACGACCGGACGAACGGATACACGCAGACGTAGTTGCCAGGCTCCTCGCCCGCCAGGAAGGCGGGGATGTGGCTCTTGTTGAACTCGGCCGGACGGTGCAGCGCGACGCTGCTCCACACCGGCGTGCTGGCCCGGCCCAGCGTCGTCGTCCGTCGGAAATCCGAATACGTCGCCTGCAGCGCCTCCACCGTCTCGGCGTGGTCCCAGATCATGAAGTCGGCGTCGGCCCGCATGCCCGCGACGTCGTAGAGGCCGCGGACCGCCACCCCGCGCTCCTCCTGCTCCTTGAGAAAGGTCGCCATCTCGTCGATGGCGGCCGCGCGGTCGTCCCCCAGGGCGCCAGGACGCACCGCGAACACCGAAAACATCAGGTACCGGACGGTCGCGTTGAGAGCGTCGAAATCGAGCTTGGCCATGTCTTCTATCGTGCCACGCGCGCGGTGACCAGCGACGCCGCCGCCCTCGTCGCCGCGGCCACGCAGGCAGGCACCCCGATGCCGTCGAGATAGCCGCCTGCCACGGCCAGCGTCGGCGGCAAACCGGCCCGCAGCTCGGCCACCAGGTCGGGATGACCCGGTCCGTATTGCGGCATCGCGTCGATCCACCGGTGCACATGACAGTCGACCGGCTCGACGTTGATTCCGAACACCGCTGCCAGGTCCTGCGACGCCCACGACAACAGCTCCTCGTCGCCGGCGCTGCGAGCCGCGTTGGTTTCGGCCGAGTCGCCGAACCGGCCGTAGGACAGCCGCACCAGCTCCACATTGCCGCGCTGTCCCCATTTGCGGCTCGACAGCGTAATCGCCTTGGCGCGCAACGGTTCTCCGCTGGCCACCAGCACCCCCGACTGATCGGGCAGTGGGATGCCACCCGGCAGCGCCAGCGCCACCAGCGCCGTGGACGCGACCGCGATGCGTCGCGCCGCCGCCGCGGTCCTCGGTGCCACTGCGTCGATCAATCTGGGCAGGCGCGGCGCCGGGACGGCCAGCACCGCCGCGTCGGCGTGCCAGCGCTGCCCTTCGTCGTCGACCAGGTCCCAGCCCTGCGGCGCGCGGTTGACCGCGTTGACGGTGACCTGCGCCCATCGGATGCCGCCCCGGCGCACGAGCTCGTCGACCAGCACCGCGTATCCGCCCTCGACGGCGCCGAACACCGACCCGGTCAGCGGCGGGGGAAGCGCGTCACGCACCGCGTCGGTCAGACTGCGCGCCCCCCGGTCCAGCGCGACTGCCAGCGTCGGAGTAGCCGACCGCACGCCGATCGTCGCAGCGGACCCGGCGTACACGCCCGCAAGCAGCGGATCCACCGAGCGGGTCACCACCTGCTCGCCGAACCGGGCGCCGACAAGATCGGCCACCGACGGGTCGGCACCGGGCCGCCAGGAGAACGGGCGGGTGCGCTCGTCGCGCATCCACGTGATCGTGGCGTCGTCGACCAGCCCGGCCAGCGCCTGCGGTTGCGCCGGGATACCTTGCAGGGTGTCCGTCGGCAACGGGTGCAGCCTGCGCTGGCTGTAGATGAGCGGCCGCGCGCCCGTGGTTCCGATCTGCCTGCGTGCCAGGCCCAGCTCGGCCAGCAGCGCAGGGACCTCCGGCCGGCGGGCGATGAATGCCTCCGCGCCGACGTCCAGAGGCTGGCCGCCGATCCACTCCGTGCGCAGCACGCCACCCAGCCGATCAGCAGGGTCGAACACCGTGATGGTCGCATCCGGCCCCACCGCGACCCGAAGGCGGTAGGCCGCCACCAGACCCGAAATCCCGCCTCCGACAACGGCATACGACGCATTCACAGCGAATGCACCAATGCCACGACGTCGGTGATCACCGCCGGATCGGTGCTGGGCAGCACGCCATGGCCCAGGTTGAACACATGGCCCCCCGCGCCTGCGTCGACCGCGCGCCTGCCGTCCTCGACGACGGCACGCACCGCACGATCCGCCACTTCGAAGCCGGCCAACAACACCACCGGATCGAGGTTGCCCTGCAGCGCGGTGCCCGGTTGCACGCGCGCGGCGGCATCGGTCAGCGAGGTCCGCCAGTCCACTCCCACCACGGTCGCGCCTGCCTGTGACATCGCGCCAAGCAGCTCGGCCGTGCCCACCCCGAAATGCGTCATCGGGACACCGGCATCGGCGAGTGCGGCAAACACCCTGCTGCTGTGCGGCAGCACGTAGCTGCGGTAGTCGGCCAGCGACAGCGTCCCCGCCCACGAGTCGAACACCTGAATCGCGTCCACGCCAGCCGCCACCTGGGTCTGCAGGAACGCGATGATGACGTCGGTCAGCGTCGTCATCAACGCGTGCCAGGTCGCGGGCTCGCCCAGCATCATCGCCTTGGTGCGCTCGTGGTGCCTGCTGGGACCGCCCTCGACGAGATAGGACGCCAGCGTGAACGGAGCGCCCGCGAAGCCGATCAGCGGAATGTCCCTCAGCTCCGACACCAGCTGCGACACCGCCTGCGCGACCGGTGCAACCTGTTGCGGATCAAGCCCTTTCATCGCTTTGACGTCCGCGATGCTGCGCACGGGATGCTCGATCACCGGCCCGACGTCGGGCACGATGTCCAGGTCGATCCCGGAGGCCCGCAGCGGCACCACGATGTCGGAGAACAGGATCGCGGCGTCGACACTGTGGCGGCGGACCGGCTGCAGCGTGATCTCGGTGATCAGCTCGGCGTCGAAGCACGCCTGCATCATCGTGTTCTTGGCGCGGAGCTCCCGGTATTCCGGCAGCGACCGGCCTGCCTGCCGCATGAACCACACCGGCACGCGGCTGGGTTTGCGGCCGGTGGCCGCGGCCAGATAGGGCGACTCGGGCAGCGCGCGGCGGGTTGTCATCGGCATTAATGCTGCCATGCGGCCTCAGCCGTCTTGATCGTCGTCGTCCTTGTCTTGGACAGCGACGTACGGCGGCCACGGCCGCGGTGTGATGCAGCGCGGGACAGCGGGCTGGTTTCCGCTCGACGGGTTGTCCCAGTCGAACTCGACGTTCTTCCACTCGGCGGGTGACTCGAATGACGCGCGCAGGCACTTGAACGCGGCACTGCCGAAGGACGTCGTCGGACTGGAGAAGCCGACCCGTCGGAACGACACGTACTCGCCGGCGAACTTCGCGTCGTCGAACGATGTTTCCTTGCCGCTGAAACTGGCTCCGTCGAAGGAGGTGCTTCGGGCCCGAAATGTCGCCCCGGCGAACGCCGCGTCGGAGTCGAAGCTGGCGCCGTCGAACGAGACGACTTCGGCGTTGAACTCCACGTCCTCGAAGGACGTGTTCGGGCCGCTGAAGACGGCCCCGTCGAACCAAAGGTGTCTGCCGCTGAACCTCGACCCAGCAAACTACGCATCCTCGAACAACACACCGGTGAAGTCGAAGTCGTTGCCGGACCAGCTCGCGTCGGCCGTGCGGGCAAGACGTTGCGACAGGACCCGAACGATCGTGTCGCGGACCTCGCGGTCGTTCTGGCGCACCGCCTGCCGCCGCGTCTCCTCGATGTTGACCGCAGGCGGGGTCGCCGACCACGTTGTCGTGGACACGAACTCACTGAGATTGTTGCTGCCGGAGTCCGGCTCGTACGGCAGCCGCAGGTAGCCGCACAGCACGTCGATGCATTGCTGGCGCCGCGCGAAGGCCGGACTTTCATCGGCGACGGCGGCCATCGCATACACGCGGGCGATGCGCACCGCGGTGTCCGAGTCACCCAACTGCGTCGACGCCGAGCCGAACCGCTGCGCGAATTCCGATCGCTCCGAGTCCTTTTGGCGCCGATACACCACCACCATGGCGACGGCGATCACCGCGCCGACGATCGCGGGTAGCGCCGTCTTGACCACGCCGACATCGCTGGCGGGCACTGCGCGCTCGACGACGGCACCGCTGATGATCCGCGTCGCCATCGCGGCCAGCCCGACGCCGATGACCACTGCCGCGGTGAGCGATCCGATCAGCGGCACTCGCGGGCTGCGGCGGCGCGCGGCCGTCAGCCACGTCCGCGATCCTCGCCGCAGAGTCTGGGTGGGCCGGAATGCCCACGCGACGAAACCACCGACAACGACGGCGGTAACAACGGCCGTCAGCACCCGGACGGGCAGTCGGCCAGCAAACGTCAGCGCAGCTTGTCGCGACACCGCATCGAGGCCGAGGGCCCAGAAGACCGCCCATCCCGCTGCCGCCGCGCAGGCAAGGACGATCACCGCCACCATCGCTGCCGGGGTGTTCCGGATCAGTCGAGGTCGCCGCAGCGCGGGG
>JAJKIB010000311.1 GCA_021154745.1 Mycobacterium sp. | reverse complement strand
GTGGCTCCATTGGAAGAGTCGACGAAGCTCCCTGCGGGACGCACTGGGCTGCAACAACTTCCGGACATGCTCGTGCGGCTGAGCCGCGCGCCGGTGGTGTCGATCGCATCCATCCGTGGACGCGCCACGGGGGTCGGCAGTGAGCTCGCGCTGGCCAGCGATATGCGCTTCGCCAGTCGGGAGAGGCGATCCTGTCGCAATGGGAAGTGGGCGCAGGCTTGGTTCCTGTCGGCGGCCCGATGGCGCGACTACCTCGGCTGATGGGGCGCGGGCGCGCCTTGGAGGTCCTGCTCGGCGCCGACGACATCGACGGTGAACTCGCCGAGCGCTACGGATACGTCAACCGGGTGCTGCCCGACGTCGAACTCGATGAGTTCGTCGAGGCGCTCGCCACGAGGATCGCGTCGTTCGACAAACAAGCCATCGCGGAGACAAAGCGCCTGGTCGACCTGAACACTCTGCCACCTGACTCCGAGATCGCGCCCGAATGGGACGCGTTCCTTGCTGCCCTCGGCAGGCCCGCGGCACAGGCGCGGGTACGCTTGCTGTTCGACCGCGGCTTCCACGAGCCGGGGGACGTCGAGTCCCGTCTCGGGTACCACGTCGGCCTGTTGGGCAACGCCGAGAACTCGACGCTTGACGAGCCGATGTAGCAGCCCGACTCAGAACATGAGTATCGGGCTGGCTTTCAGCTTCCTTGAGGCACTTCGAGGAATCCGGGTTCTCCCGCATCGACCACGGAGTTGAAGCGATACCGAGTTTCCAGGCGCTCGTTTATCGATCGCATCGCATCGTCGGAAAGCGAAGCAACATCAAAGTTTTCGCGTATGCGCCCAGGATTCACGGAAGACGTGAGCACTGCGGTACCTCGCTGGATGCCCCAGGCCAGAAGCACCTGTGCGGGAGTCCTTCCCGCGTCACGCGCGATCGTGACGATGAGTGGATCATCGAGCAGTCGCGGTTTCAAGGCGTGCCCCAGTGGGGCAAAGGCCAGCAATACGATGTCCTGCGATTCGCAGTATTCGTGGAGGTCCCACTGCGGGTGATAGGGATGCGACTCCACCTCCACGACCGCCGGCTTGATGCGTGCCGCCTCGACGATGTGTCGGGTTCCCTCGGTATCGATGTCGGACAAGCCGATCGCTCGAGTTAGTCCCCCGTCGACAAGGGCCTCCATGGCGGTCCACGTTTCCTGCAAGGTGACTCCGTCGTCGTAGACAACGTTGCCGGACGCGTCGCGGGGATCTTGGTCGTCTCCGGGTTTGAACGCGAAAGGGGTGTGTACCAAATACAAATCGACGCTATCGAGGCCGAGTCTGTGCAGACTGGCCTGCAACGCGGGCTGGACCCGTTCTGGACGGTGATTGTTGTTCCACAGCTTGGTCGTCACGAACAAGTCGTCACGGCGGACGGTTCCGTCGTCGAACAATTCCTTGAGCGTTGCACCGACCTCGGCTTCGTTGCGATACCGTTCCGCGGCGTCGAGGTGGCGGAATCCCGTTTCGACCGCGGCCCTGACGGCCTTGCGCGTCTCTTTACTGTCGGAGATCAACGTGCCGAAACCGAGTGCCGGAAGATCACCGCTGTTCCCCCGGAGCGCTAACCGCTGCTGGTGTAGTTCGTCACTTGACGCCATTCTGGTCTCCTTTTCGGTCGTCTGCTGGGCTGGACTGCGCGAGATCTGCTCGGCAGCAGCATGTTGCGCGGCATCGGCGATGCCATCGCTCTTCGTCAGGAGGTCGACGGCGTGTGCGGTCGTCCAGACTGCACTGGCGAGAAACCGGTAATTCACCAACGCCGCGAGGTATCCGTCGCCTTCGGGCACGCGCGGGTCCGCCGTAGCATCCTTGACGACTGCGACTTCGAAGCCTTGCTCGACAAGTTCGCGCATGTGGCCTTCGACGCATAGGTTCGCCGCCATGCCCGCGAGGATGACTTGGTTGACGCGGCGCTTGCGCAACTGCAGGACAAGGTCATTCGACTCGGGGCCGACGATCTTGTGCGGCGAGGTGATGACGGTTCGCCCGTTGTCAATGTAGCGCCGGTAGGCGGGAAGGAAGTCGGCGCCCGATCCAGCGAAACCGTTCATCGTGTACGCGCCCTGGCGTTGGAACATGCCGGCCGCACTCATGAACTTCTCGAGCGGGTCGTCGAATCGCCACTGCTTGTCGGACGGATAGAAGTAGTGCGGCGACACTGCCACAGTGATGCCGGCCGTCGTCGCGGCGTCGAACAATTCACCGATGTGCGCGACGGTGTCGTTGTCGCGAATGCTGTCACCGAACACTGACCACGAGGCGCCTTCCGGGCTAAGGAAGTCGATCTGGGGATCGGTAATGACCAACGCCGCGTGCTCGAGATCGAGCATGAAATCGGAGTTCGGCAGTGCCGGGTTCGGTGGTTGGGCGTAGATCGTCGGGTCTGTCATGGCGGCTCTCTGTGAGGTCGGCGAAGGCGTTGGCCCCTCCGCCGAGCATAGATGACCAGTCGTCTATTAACTACGTGCGCTGAGTCACACGCGCGAGGACAGGTCTATTCAATGCAGCAGTGCTGGGACCGTGACCGATTCGAAGCGGTCGTACGGAGTGCGATCGCGGGTCACCTTCCCGCGCAGGGCAGCACCCTCCCAGGCCTCGATCAGTAGGGAAGCCAGCTCCGCGGCATCGAGGTCTCCTCGAATGCCGCCGGAGTCACGCTGGCCGGACTGGACGCAGCTAGTCAGCGCGTCGCTCCATTGATCGAGTATCCGGATCAGGGTGGATCGTGCCGGTTCACTGGAACCGGCGAGTTCGAGCGACAGGTTGCCGATCAAGCAGCCGAGCAGGAAGTCGCCCGCCTCGTGGTCGTCGGCGAGCGCATGGAAGAACTTGGTGATTCGCTTCTGAGCCCCGCCGGCACCACCGAGAAGTGGGAGCAGCCGCGTCGCTATGTCGGACCAGTAGTAGTCGAGGATCTCCGCGCCGAACGCCTCTTTACTGGGGAAGTAGGCATAGAACGATCCCTTCGGTACACCAGCCCTGTCGGTGATGTCCTTGACGCTGGTTGCGGCGAAACCGTGGGCGTGCACGAGTTCGAGCCCCGCCCGGAGCAGCTGTCGGCGCACCTCCGGGTTGGCTGGTCTCGGCATGTCGTCACGATAATTGACTGGTCGCTTATCTCGCCCAGCAACATGACCGACTGGTTCCCGGGATTCGATTCCTTGAGCATGCGTGCGGCCTGCAGACATCCATTGTTGGGATTGGTAGCCGACCGGACGATGTACTTGCCGCGATGCCGACGCCAACGAGGCGACGGCCCGCGAAAGGAACACAGCCAATGAAGGTTGTACCCACGAGCATCGAGCGACAGATCAATCGCGTTGATCGCCAACGAAGTCTGGCAATCGGCGTCAGTTGCGGGCTGCTCGTGTTCTGGTCGATTTACCGTGTGATCTGGTCGCTCTATCTCTCGATGACCTCCAACTTCTTGTTCGGGTCGCTGGTCTTCCAGACTGCGTTGTGGGGCGTGATCGGCACCGTCGCGGCGATCGCAGCCACCGGGTTCCTCACCCGCTACGCCAAGGCGCCCACGAACGACACCAACGAAACTAACCAACGATGAACCGAATTTCGCGCCTCGCAACGACCGTCGCAGCGTCTGGCGGCGTCGCGCTGGCCAATGTGGTGCTGGGTGCAGGCACCGCGCATGCCGATCCGTTCGCTGCACAGCCACACAGCTGGTGTCCGGGCGAAGGATTGCCGTTCAACAACATTCAATGGGACATCGGAGTCTGCCACACGTGGTACATCGTCCCGTTTGGCCAGGGCAATGTGCGGATGGTCGACCTCAAAGGGAACCTGCAAGACAGCTTCATCTCGGCGGATGGGCCAGCCCCTATGCTTACGCCGCCGCCACCGCCGCCTCCGATGCCACCGGGTACACCGTTCTGCAGCCCGCGCGGTGCGCTGATCATCATCCCGCCGATCTGCGACGAGATCGGCGTTGATTTACCACGCGGCTCGCTGCAGCGATAGAACTCTTTTGGAGCCGAACACTGTTACCGAATGATTGTGCCGTGCAGCCGAATATCGATGGGTAGCGGTGGTCGGCACCAGGGAATGAATCGGCGGCGGGATGCCGCGGCACGCGCAAAGTTGGTAGTGCGTCCGTCACGACAAGCGTCGCGCTCGCAGCACCACATCATGAGTGTGATGTTGTCCGGCGCCGCCGGCCGGCGCTTCGCGAGGGCGCCTGGTATCGATCTGGACCTGCCAGTCCTCGTCGAGGAGCGCGGCAACGACGTCGGTGGGCCAGACATAGTCGGCGGGGTCGATCCCGCGGGCCTTGGCCTCACCCCTGTCGAACCCGGCGTGGTAGGCCATCAATAGGAGTCCTCCGGGTGATACGGCTGCCAAAAGCGCACGCTCGGCATCGTGATGTGCAGAACTCGGCAGCGCTGGGTACTGCGCGGACACCAAATCGAACTGGGCCGGCGGAAGCGCCGCCTCCACCAGGCCCGCATGCACCCAGTCCACCTGCGCTCCCGCTTGTCCGGCACGCAGCGCTGCACGCTGCAGCGCCACCTCTGACACATCCAGCGCCGTCACAGTCCACCCCTGACCGGCCAGCCAGACCGCGTCAGCGCCCTCACCGCATCCGACATCGAGCGCTCGCCCCGGTTGAAGTCCGCTTGCCTCGGTAACGAGCGCGAAATTGGGCTCGCCACTGAACATCTGCGCCGTGCTCGCATATCGCTCATCCCAGTCCGCGGCCTTCCTACAGGGCTCCCATGCAGAGGGACCACCCGCGTGCTGGTCATTAGGGGAAGCTGGCATCACTACAGCGTGCCCAGGGCTCATCACCTCGTGCAAACACCTTGCCGATTAGGAAAAGCGCCCCAGGGCTTTTGAGCGAATGCCTCGCCATCAGCGAGAGCATGCCCGGGCTCAATTCGGGTTGCCGATGCTTCGGTAGCGCCCGGGTGTGAGGCCGAACTGCCGCTTGAAGGCGTGGGAGAAGGCGAACGGGGAACCGTAGCCGACCTCGGCGGCGATGGCCGGCAGCGGCCGGTCGCTGTCGCGTAGCAGTTGGACAGCTGAAGTCATCCGCCACCAGGTCAGGTAGGCCATGGGTGGCTGCCCCG
>JAJKIB010000310.1 GCA_021154745.1 Mycobacterium sp. | reverse complement strand
TTCTTCCTCGAGCGTGATGTCGCCGGGATCGCCATGACGGTCAGCGGTTTCGCGCTTTCGGTCCTTGCGCGGTATGCCGATCAGGTGACCGTCGAGGCGACCCTTGACAGGGAGGTCGTCGCCCCGTTGCTGGACCTTCTGCCGGACGTGAACCGAGAATTCGGCCGTGCGCACAACCGGCTGTACTTCCCTCGCGCCATGTTCGACGAGCCGTTGCCCCAGGCCGACCGCCACACGCTCGAGATGTGCGTCGCGCAGTGCGATGTGCTGATGCAGCGCTCCGAACAACGGCGCGGCATCACTGCTGTGGTGCGCTCCAAGCTGTTTCGGGAATCCGGGCGCTTCCCGACGCTGCCCGACGTGGCCGCGGAGCTCGATGTGCACCCGCGAACGCTGCGGCGTCAGCTCGCCGACGAGGGCACATCGTTTCGCGCGTTGCTGAACGAAGCCCGATCCGCGGTGGCGGTCGATCTGCTCTGCAATGTCGGACTCACCGTCGACGAAGTGTCGAAGCGGTTGGGCTACACCGACACGTCGACGTTCTGCCACGCGTTCAAGCGATGGCACGGTATGCCGCCGAGTGCCTATCCGCGGTGAAGCGCAGCCTTCAACGCAGCCACGCCCCGGTTGGTGGCGTCGGCCGCGGAGGGCACCACCAGCGCGAAGCTGACGAAGCCGTGCACCAGCGTTGGCGCGTTGTACAGCTCTACGGCAACCCCTGCGGCGGAAAGCGATTCGGCGTAGCGGGTGCCGTCGTCACGTAGCGGGTCGTACTCGGCGGTGCCGATGAAGGCGGGCGGCAGGCCGGACAGGTCGGCAGTGTTGGCTGGCGCCAGTGTGGGGGGAAGCTTGGCAGGCTCGCTCATGTCCATCTCGGGGGGCAGGTACCACTGCAGGAACGCCGCGATCACGTCGCGATCCAGGATCGGCCCGTCGGGATTTTGGATCATCGAGGGCAGCGTCATGTCGCCGGTCGTCGAGGGATACCAGAGCAGCTGGAACACCAGCGGTGGCCCGCCGTTGTCGCGGGCCAGCTGCGCCATCACTGCCGAGATGTTGCCGCCCGCCGAATCGCCGGCCACCGCGATACGGCTCGGGTCGCCGCCCAGCTCGGCCGCGTGCTCGCCGACCCACCGCAGCGCCGCCCACGAGTCGTCGATGCCCTGCGGGTACGGATGCTCGGGCGCCAGCCGGTAGTCCACTGACACCACGATCGCCTCGGCCCCGACGGCGTGGGCGCGGGCCACCGGGTCGTGGGTGTCCAGGTCGCCGATCGACCAGCCGCCGCCGTGGTAGAACACCACCACCGGCAGGTTGTCGTGCTGCGCGATCGGCGGCCAGTAGATGCGTACGGGGATGTCGGTGATATCCCCGTAGTCGATGGTGCGTTCCTCGATTCGCATGTCCGGCAACGCCTCCGGCGGTGCCTTGAGCTGCCGCATCTGTTCGCGGGCTACCTCGACGCCGTCGTCGGCGGTGAACCTGAGCGGGAATGCATCCAGTAGCGCCTGCATGGTGGGATCGATGCCGGGCCGCGCGGTCGTGGGTTCAGCCATGGCCACACGGTAGCGCCCCGCCGATGGCCTACTCGGGCCAGCTGTTGTTGAGGATTACCTCGACGAAGTCCTCACGGGTGAATGTCGGATCGAAATGCGCCAGCACGTCGGCGTTGATGGTCCCGTATGTGCTGTGCGGCCGGTGCAGGTTGCCGTCGGTGAAGGCCTGCAGGATGCGGCGTTTGAAGTCCGGCCGGGGATGTGCCGCGGTGACCGCGTTGAGTACGTCCTCGGGCATATCGTCGCGGCCGATACCGACGACATCTACCTTCACACCGGCGTTGACCAGAGCGATCTCCGGGTCGAGAAACTCGGGAACGCCGGGCGTCGTGTGCAGCGCGATGGCCAGCCACACCTTACGCACGGCCGCATCATCGAGACCGTGGTCGCGCAGGAACTTCTCCGCCGCATTCGCTCCGTCGACTTCGAAGCGCAGCATGGAATCGCGGAAGTTCGGCGTCAGGCCGATGTCGTGGAACATCGCCCCGACGTAGAGCAGTTCGAGGTCGGGGTCCAGGCCACTTCGCCGACCCTGCAGTGCGCCGAACAGGAACACGCGTCGGGAGTGGTCGAAGAGTAGATCGTCCTCGACGTCTCGGATGTACTCGGTGGTTTCCCGGACAAGTGGTGTGTCTGGAATTTCGATACCAGCGATCGTTTGTGTCGTCATAGCCTCAGTGTCGGCTTGGTGGGCGCATGAGCGGCCATGTCCGTTGAGCCATCTTTCCCACAGAAAGCGACATATGGTGGTGGCATGACCGCTGACCGAGTCGTCGTGTTCGTGGTGTTCGACGGCATGAAGCTGCTCGACGCTGCCGGGCCGGCGGAGGTGTTCGCCGAGGCGAACCGGTTCGGGGCGTCATACCGAGTGCTCATGGCGTCGGTGGACGGCCGCGACGTGGTCACCTCCGTCGGCACACGGCTGGCGGTCTCGACGTCGATCGGCGCGGTCAAGACGGTCGACACCGCGGTTATTGCGGGCGGTGACGACCTCGTCGGGCACCCGATCGACTCCGAACTGGTGGCCGCAGTAAAGGACCTGCGGCCGCGGACGCGGAGGATGGCGTCGATCTGCACCGGGTCGTTCATCCTCGCGCAGACCGGACTGCTCGATGGCCGGCGCGCGACCACCCACTGGCGTCACACCGGCCTGCTGTCGCGCGCTTATCCCAGGATCAGCGTCGAACCCGACGCGATCTTCGTCCGCGATGGCGACATCTATACCTCCGCCGGGGTATCGGCCGGCATCGACCTGGCCCTTGCACTCGTCGAAGATGACTATGGCGCCGACCTCGTTCGCGACGTCGCCAGGTCGCTTGTCGTGTACCTGAAGCGGGCGGGTGGCCAGTCGCAGTTCTCCGCGCTCGTTGAAACACCTCCGCCGCAGCGATCGCAGCTGCGTGCGCTGACCGAGGCCATCGCCGCCGAGCCCGCCGCCAACCACACCGTGAAAACCCTTGGTGCGCGAGCCTCTTTGAGCACCCGACAACTGACCCGGCTGTTCCAAACCGAACTCGGCACCACCCCGGCCCGCTATGTCGAGATGATCCGCATCGACGCCGCGCGGTCGGCGCTCGACGCCGGTCGCTCGGTTGCGGACACGGCGCAACTCGCAGGGTTCGGCAGCGCGGAGACACTACGGCGGGTGTTCGTCGGCCAACTCGGCATCTCACCCAAGGCGTACCGCGACCGGTTCAAGTCGACCGGAGCCGCGGTGTCATGACGTGAGCCGGTGCAACTGCTCCAGCGCGGCGCGCTCCACGTGGTTGCTCAGCAGCTTGCCGTCCTCGCGGACGGCCCACACGGCGATACCCGTCATCTTGATGTCCTGCTGATCCGGTGTCGTCCCGGCGAAGCCGTTGTTCTTCCCGGTCAGTAGCCAGCGGGAGGCGACACGGCTGCCGTCGGCATTCTGGAACGACTCGAGGACCTCGAGATGGAGATCGTCGATCTTCGCCAGGAAGCCGTCGATCCACTTTTTGAAGTTCTCGCGGCCGGTGACGGTTTCCCCACCGGTGACTATCACGAAGTCGTCGATGACGAATCGGTCGACGGCCTCCGCGTCGTGCGCGTTCCAGACCTGATCCCAGAAGGCATGCACGATGTCGACGGAATTACTCATGTGGCGTGCAACGCCTTATGCAGCGCCGTCAGTCCCCGTTCAGCTGCATCGGTCGCGGCGGGCACCACACCCGCGTAACCGAGATAGCCGTGGATCAGCGTCTCGGCGTTGTGTAGTTCCACTGGCACACCCGCCGCGGAAAGCAGGTCCGCGTAGCGGACGCCGTCGTCGCGCAGTGGGTCGTAGCCTGCGACGGCAATATACGTCGGGGGCAGACCCGTCAGATCCTCGGCGCGCGCCGGCGCCAGTGTCGCGGGCATATCCGAGAGATCCAAATCGCCCACATACCAACGGGAAAAGCCTCTGGTCGCCGAGCCGTCCAGCAGCGGGGCGTCGGCGTTTTCGGTGAACGACGGCAGCGACGTGTCCCATGTGGTCGCCGGATACCACAACAGCTGGAACCGGATCGGCGGCCCGCCGGCGTCGCGTGCCAGCTGCGCCACCACCGCCGCCAGATTGCCGCCGGCCGAGTCGCCTGCGACGGCGAGCCGGTCGGGGTCGACACCCAGCTCGCCGGCGTGCGCGGCCACCCATTGCGTTGCGGCCCAGGCATCTTCGACTGCGGCGGGGTACGGGTGTTCGGGCGCCAGCCGGTAATCCACCGACACCACCACCGCGCGGGCCCCGACCGCGTGGTTGCGTGCCTCTCCGTCGTAGGTGTCCAGGTCGCCGACCGACCATCCGCCACCATGGATGAAGACGACCACCGGCAGCGTCGCCTCGGCGTCTGTGGGTGGCCGGTACACCCGGATCGGAATAGGGCCCGCGGGTCCGTCAATGGTGCGGTCCTCGGTGCGCACGTCGGGATGAACCGGTCGGCGCGGCAGGTCGCGGAATCGTCGCCGCGACGCCTCGACACCTCCGTCCGTTGTCAACTGAAACGGAACGGCCTGCAGTACCTTCACCAGAATGGCGTCCAGGGGAGCTCGGCCTGCAGGTTTCTCCTCGGCAACGGACATGGGGACACCGTACGCACATTCGCGAACCACACTAGTGTGGGTGGCCGCCACGATTGTCGGCGCCTGTTACGGCGTCTTCCTCATGTCGGCGGCGCTGCGGTTGCCGTCGGCGCTGATCCACCCCATCGCGCGGGAACGCCGGTGGCTGATCGCGGCCCTGCTGTTCTCGGCCGCGCGTCTGTGCCCTCTGCTACACCTTCGTAAGTGACGACCACTCGCCAGCAGGCCGAACACGAGCCCATTGCGCGTGTTCTGCCCATGCTGTCGGTCCCGCATCTGGACCGCGAATTCGACTACCTTGTCTCGGCCGACCAGTCCGACGACGCGCAGCCGGGAGTCCGCGTGCGGGTGCGTTTCCACGGCCGGCTGGTCGATGCGTTCGTCCTCGAAAGGCGTTCGGACACAGACCATGTCGGCAAGCTCGGCTGGATGGACCGCGTCGTCTCGGCCGAGCCGGTACTCACCCCCGACGTGCGCCGGCTCGTCGACGCCGTGGCCGCGCGCTACGCAGGCACCCGCGCGGATGTCCTGCGGCTGGCCGTCCCGCCGCGGCACGCCAACGTCGAAAAGCAAACCGCCCCTGTGCTGGCGCCGCTGGCCGTCAAGCCCGTCGACACGGCTGGGTGGTCGACCTACGGGCGCGGCGAGCAGTTCCTCGCCGCTCTGGACGACGGCCGCGCCGCCCGCGCCGTCTGGCAGGCGTTGCCGGGGGAGCAGTGGACAGACCGTCTCGCCGAAGCCGCCGCCGTCACGGTGAATTCCGGCCGCGGCGTGTTGGCGATCGTGCCCGACCAGCGCGACGTCGATGCGTTGTACGCCAGCGCAATTCGGTACGTCGACGACGAGAGAGTGGTCGCGCTGTCCGCCGGGCTGGGACCCGCACAGCGCTACCGCCGCTGGCTGTCGGCGCTGCGCGGCAGCGCACGGATGGTCCTCGGCACCCGCAGCGCCGTGTTCGCGCCGGTCGCCGACCTCGGCCTTGTCATGGTCTGGGATGACGGCGACGACAGCCTCGCCGAACCGCGGGCCCCCTACCCGCACGCCCGTGAGGTGGCGATGCTTCGTTCCCACCAGTTGCGCTGCGCGGCATTGATCGGCGGCTATGCCCGCACCGCCGAGGCGCAGGCGCTGGTGCGCAACCGGTGGGCCCACGATCTGGTCGCCCCCCGGCCCGTCGTGCGCGCCCGCTCGCCGCGCGTCGTCGCGCTCGACGACAGCGGACATGAGCAGGAGCGCGACCCCGCGGCCCGGACCGCCCGGCTGCCGTCGCTTGCCCTGCGCGCTGCGGGGACTGCGTTGCAGGCCGGTCTTCCGGTGCTGGTTCAGGTGCCCCGCCGCGGCTACGTGCCCGCGCTGGCGTGTGCGCGCTGCCGCACCATCGCCCGCTGCAGGCGCTGCACTGGTCCGCTGTCGCTGCCCGACCGCGACACCACAGGGGCGGTCTGCCGATGGTGTGGCCGCGAGGAGCCTGCGCTGCGCTGCGTGCGTTGCGGGTCAGACGCGGTGCGCGCCGTGGTCGTCGGCGCCCGGCGCACCGCCGAGGAGCTCGGCAAGGCGTTTCCTGGCACGTCGGTGATCACCTCCGGCGGTGATGCGATGGTCGCTGCGGTGCCAGACGAGCCCGCCGTAGTCGTCGCGACACCCGGCGCCGAACCCGTGGCCGCAGGTGGCTACGGCGCGGCCCTGTTGCTGGACGGTTGGGCGCTGCTGGGCCGCCAGGATCTGCGCGCCGCTGAGGACACGCTGCGGCGCTGGATGGCCGCAGCGGCACTGGTCCGGCCCCGCGGCGACGGCGGCACTGTCGCGGTGGTCGCCGAGCCCGCCATTCCGACCGTGCAGTCGCTGATCCGGTGGGACCCGGTGGGCCATGCGGACGCCGAACTCGACGGCCGCGCCGAGGTCGGCCTGCCGCCAGCCGTGCACATTGCCGCGGTCGACGGTGTTCCGGCGGCCGTGGACGCGCTGCTCGAGAGCGCCGAACTGCCCGAAACGGCGGAGCTGCTCGGGCCCGTCGACCTGCCGACCGGTGCCCGCAGGCCGCCTGGCGTCGCGGCCGACAGTCGGGTGAGCCGGATGCTGGTGCGGGTGCCCCGCGACGGCGGCCTGGCGCTCGCGGCGGCGCTGCGACGGGCCACCGGCGTGTTCAGCGCGCGGCACGACCAACAGCCGACACGTGTGCAGATCGACCCGCTCCATATCGGGTAGTTCAGCGCAAATTGACACCTTTGCACATATGGTAATGCGGACACGGCGACTCGCGCCGACCAGGAGGTGGCCATGAGGCGGGTGATCCGCTGGCTGATCCCGTTGGCGCTCATCACTTTTGGGCTGCTGTGGCCGCTGGCGTTCAGCGGCGGCTCGCAGGCGTCCGACATCTCCGACCCGGTGGTCTTCAGCAACTACAAGGCGGACTTCGTCGTCAACGACGACGGCCGGCTCGACGCCGTGGAGACCATCACCGCCGAATTTCCCGGCGGGCGCCACGGCATCTTCCGGTACTGGGACGTCGCCAACCAGAACAGCCCGCGGGTGCGGCAGCCGCCCGATATCACCTCGATCCTGCTCGACGGCAGGCCGGCCCCGTACCAAATGCTGTGGGAGGACGGCGAACGGTTCCGGGTGGCCAAGATCGGTGATCCGGACCAATACCTCAACTTTGGCACTCATGTCTTCGAGATCCGCTACACCATCGCCGGTGTTCTCGACCCCGGCACCACCGGCGCCGACAAGACCTTCGCCGCCGGCATGGGTACGCCCTCGACCTCGCCGTCGGTGTTCTTCTGGAACGTCATCGCCCCGGCGTGGAACAACCGGATCGATAACGCTGAAATCTCGGTGACGCTGCCCGGCAATGTCGGCCGCGCGCAGTGTTCCGTCGGCTACGGCGTGGGCCGGGCTTGCCGCGACCTGACCGTTGAAGGAAACACGGTCACCCTGGCCGCAACGAACATTGCACCGCGTACCCCAGTGACGGTGCGGGCGGGCGTCGACGTACCGACACCGCCACGGATCAGCCTGCCGTGGCCCTACACGTGGGACCGCATCCTGGGTCGATCGTTGACCGGCGTGGCGTGGATCGCCGGTCTCACAGTGGCATTCGGGCTCGGCGCGTTCCTGTGGTACCGCACCACCGTCGAACCGTCGCCCGGATTCCCGCTGCAATACGCGCCGCCGACGGGCCTCGGGCCGGTGCAGACGGAATACATCCGCACCGAAAGCGTGCCGAAGAACGGGCTGACGGCCACGCTGTTCTATCTTGCCGAGCGCGGGCTGATCGATCTGACACAGGTCAACGACAAGCAATGGAACGTCCGCGGAAGGGTTGGCCCAGCGAAATGGGCCGACGTCGATCCGGTGAGCATCGCCGTCGGGTCGGAGCTCCAGGTGATGTCGGCGGGCGCCGTATTCGAGGCGAAGCACACCGTGAATTCGGGCAAGAAGCTGAACAAGGCCAAGACCGATATTGCCGTGGCCGTCGCGAAGTGGTCACGCGACAACGGCCTGATGGTCAAGCGCAAGAGGGAACTGTGGGTGCGCACCGCCAACGCGATCGCGTTCCTCGTTATGTTGTGCGGCTTCTTCCGGTGGGGCTTCCCGACCACCATGTGGGCGCTGCCGTTCGCCGCATTCTTTCTGCTATCGATCCGGTCGTGGGCCGAGGGCGTGGGGTCACGGCGGACCGAGGCCGGTCGTGAATTGTGGTCGCGGGCAGGCGGATTTCACCGCATGCTGGCCACCGACTCCGCCGAGACCCGCTTCGACTTCGGAGCACGCAAGGACCTGTACAGCGCCTATGTGCCGTTCGCGGTGGCCGCGGGTGTCGCGGCGCTGTGGGCGAAGAAGTATGAGACGTCGGTGGGAGCGCCTGCGCCGCAACCGGACTGGTACCAGTCGTCGTCGACCACCGGGTGGGGATTTGCCGGCGGCTCCAGCGGGCCGAATTTCGACAGTTTCGAGTCGGCGTTATCGTCGTCGATCGGCGCCTACACCGCGTCGCAGTCGTCGTCCTCGTCCTCAAGCGGTGGCGGCGGCTTCAGTGGCGGCGGTGGTGGCGGCGGCGGTGGAGGAGGAGGTGGATCATGGTGAGATCCCTGCTGATCATCGTTTTGGTGCTGGCGGTGCTGGTGCTGATCGGTTTCGTGATGGGCTACAACAAGATCCGCTCCGCCGACGTGCGCGTGGCCGAGGCGCTGTCCGGAATCGACGTGGAGCTGACACGGCGTGCATCGCTGATTCCGAGCCTGGTGCAGACCGTGCAGACGTTCGCCGCTCACGAAAAGGGCATCCTCGACCACGTCACGAATGCGCGTGCGGCGCTGACCTCGGCGACGACCGGAAAATCGGTGGCGCAGCGCAGCGCTGCCGAAAAGGACCTCGATACCGCGCTCGCGCCGTTGCTGGCGCTCGGCCAGAGCTACCCGCAGCTGAACTCGTCGAACAACTTCCTGAACCTGCAGGACAATCTCGCCGACACCGAGAACAAGCTGGCCTTCGCGCGCCAGTACTACAACGACGCGGTGGCCACGGTGAACCGGCTGATCACCACCATCCCGTGGATGTTCGTCGCACCGATGGCGGGGGTGTCGGAGCGGGAGTACTACCAGACGCCTCGCTAGGCGTCCCTACACTGGCGCGGTGCGCATCGTCTTCGCCGGCACCCCTGAGCCCGCGCTGCCCTCGTTGCGTCGGTTCATTGAATCGCCGCGCCACGACGTAGTCGCGGTGCTGACCCGCCCCGACGCCGGGTCGGGCCGACATCGCAAGCCGTCGCCCTCCCCGGTGGCCCGGCTGGCCCTCGAGCAAGGCATCCCGGTGCTGCGGCCGTCGCGGCCGAACTTCGATGAATTCATCGCCGAGCTGACGGAGCTGGCGCCGGAGGCCTGCGCGGTCGTCGCCTACGGCGCGCTGCTGTCCGAGCGGCTGCTGGCGGTGCCCCCATACGGTTGGGTCAACCTGCACTTCTCGCTGCTGCCCGCGTGGCGGGGCGCCGCGCCCGTGCAGGCGGCGATCGCCGCCGGTGACACCGTGACCGGCGCGACGACGTTTCAGATCGAACCCGCGCTGGACTCGGGGCCGGTCTACGGCGTGGTGACGGAGGCGATCCGGCCCACCGACACCGCGGGCGATCTGCTTGAGCGGCTGTCGATTTCGGGTGCTGCGCTGTTGGAGACGACGCTGGACGGCATCGCTGACGAATCGCTGACGGCGGTGCCGCAGCCCGCCGACGGGGTCACCGTCGCGCCGAAGATCACCGTCGAGCAGGCGCGGGTGCGGTGGGAGCTGCCGGCCCACGTGGTCGATCGTCGCATCCGGGCCGTCACGCCGAACCCCGGCGCATGGACGATGATCGGCGATCTGCGCGTCAAGGTTGGACCGGTCACCGTCGAGGACACACCAGACAGCCTGGCGCCCGGTGCGATTCGCGTAGAGCGCAATGGCGTCCACATCGGTACCGGTTCGCAGCCGGTGCTTCTGGGACAGATTCAGGCGCCCGGCAAGAAGCCGATGAACGCCGCCGACTGGGCGCGTGGCGCCCGCCTCGATCAAACCGTGCAAGCGCAATGACGAAACCCCAGAACAAACGTCCGCCGCGACGCAAACCGCTCGATCCGGCTCGCGGGGCGGCGTTCGACGTGTTGCGGGCGGTCTCGGAGCGAGACGCCTACGCCAACCTCGCACTGCCCGCGCTGCTGCGGGAACGCGGAATCACCGGCCGCGACGCGGCGTTCGCCACCGAACTCGCCTACGGCACCTGCCGCACCCGCGGCCTGCTCGACGCGATCATCGGAGCGGCCGCCGGTCGACCGCCCGAGAATATCGATCCCGTGCTGCTGGATCTGCTCAGGCTGGGCGCCTACCAGCTGTTGCGGACGAGGGTTGAACCCCACGCCGCGGTATCCACCACCGTCGAACAGGCGGGCATCGAATTCGATTCTGCGCGAGCAGGTTTCGTCAACGGCGTGCTGCGGGCCATCGCCAGGCGCGACGAACGGTCCTGGGTCGAGGAGCTCGCCCCGCCCGCCGACAGCGACCCGGTCGGGCACAACGCGTTCGTGCACGCCCATCCGCGCTGGGTGGCCCAGGCATTCGCGGATGCCCTCGGCGCGGACGCCGGGCAGCTGGACGCGCTGCTGGCCAGCGACGACGAGCGCCCTTCGGTGCATCTGGCCGCGCGGCCCGGCGTGCTGACCGCCGACGAGCTGGCCGGACAGGTCGACGGCACGGTCGGGCGCTACTCGCCGTACGCCGTCTACCTGGCCGGCGGCGATCCCGGTCGGCTCGAGGCGGTCCGTGACGGTGCCGCGCTGGTGCAGGACGAGGGCAGCCAGCTGGTGGCCCGGGCGCTGACGCTGGCCGACCTGGGCGGCCCCGACGCCGGCCGATGGCTGGACCTGTGCTCCGGCCCGGGCGGCAAGACGGCGCTGCTGGCCGCGCTAGGCACAGCCGCGCAGGTCACCGCGATCGAACCCAACCCGCGACGGGCCGAGATGGTCGAGGAGAACACCCGCGGCCTGCCGGTCGAGGTGCTGCGGGTCGACGGCCGCGACCCCGGGCTCGAACCGGGATTCGACCGGGTACTGGTCGACGCCCCGTGCACGGGGCTTGGCGCGCTGCGGCGCAGGCCGGAATCCCGTTGGCGGCGCCAACCCGGCGACGTCCCGACACTGGTCAGACTGCAGCGCGAGCTGTTGGCCTCGGCGATCCGGCTGACTCGCCCCGGCGGGGTGGTGTTGTATGCGACGTGTTCGCCGCACCTGGCCGAGACGGTGGGCATCGTCGCCGACGCGCTGCGCCGCCACCCGGTCACGGCGCTGGACACCCGGCCGTTGTTCGACCCGGTCGACGATCTGGCTGACGGGCCCTACGTGCAACTCTGGCCCCACCGGCACGGCACCGATGCGATGTTCGCGGCTGCGCTCAAAGTAGGGTGACCGCATGGCTGGACCTCTTATCGCGCCGTCGATTCTGGCCGCCGACTTCGCGGAGCTCGGCGACGAAGCCGCCGCGGTGACCGGCGCCGACTGGCTGCACGTAGACGTGATGGACAACCACTTCGTGCCCAACCTGACCATCGGCCTGCCGGTCGTCGAGGCGTTGCTCAAGCGAACCGACATCCCGATGGACTGCCATCTGATGATCGACAACCCGGACCGCTGGGCGCCGCCGTACGCCGAGGCCGGCGCATACAACGTCACCTTCCACGCCGAAGCCACCGACAACCCCGTCGGCGTGGCACGAGACATCAGGGCCGCGGGCGCCAAGGCGGGGCTGTCGGTCAAGCCCGGCACTCCGCTGGAGCCCTATCTGGACATCCTGCCTCATTTCGACACGCTGCTGATCATGTCGGTCGAACCCGGCTTTGGCGGCCAGAAGTTCATCCCCGAAGTGCTCGCAAAGGTCGGCACGGCCCGGCGGCTGGTCGACGCCGGTGAGCTGACGATCGTGGTCGAAATCGACGGCGGCATCAACGAAGACACCATCGAAGAGGCGGCGCTGGCCGGGGTGGACTGCTTTGTTGCGGGTTCGGCGGTATACAGCGCCGAGGATCCGGCCGCCGCAGTGGAATCGCTGCGCCGGCAGGCCGCCGCGGCGTCCAAGCATCTGCGATTATGAATCTCGATGCCGCGATGCGGCTGGCCGTCGAGCACGCCGACCGGGTCAAGGGCAGCACGTATCCCAATCCGCCTGTGGGTGCGGTCATTTTGGACCGCGACGGCGAGATCGCAGGCGTCGGTGCAACGGAGCCGCCCGGCGGCCCGCACGCCGAGGTCGTGGCGTTGCGCAGGGCGGGGGAGCGCGCGGTCGGTGGCACAGCGATCGTGACCCTTGAGCCGTGCAACCACTATGGCAGAACTCCGCCGTGCGTGGATGCCCTTGTCGTATCCGGAGTTTCGCGAGTTGCCTACGCCGTCGCCGACCCCAACCCGCAAGCCGCGGGCGGGGCGTCGCGGCTTGCCGAATCCGGCGTCAAGGTCGAGGCCGGGGTGCTGGCCGACGTAGTCGCGGGTGGTCCGCTGCGGGAATGGCTGCACAAGCAGCGGACCGGCTTGCCGCATATCACGTGGAAATTCGCCACGAGCGTCGACGGCCGCAGCGCGGCCGCCGACGGCACCAGCCAATGGATCACCAGCGAGGCCGCGCGGGCCGACGTGCACCGACGCCGCGCCGCAGCGGACGCGATAGTCGTCGGAACCGGAACGGTGTTCGTCGATGACCCGGCGCTGACGGCCCGGTTGCCCGACGGTTCCCTGGCCGAGCGCCAGCCGCTGCGCGTCGTCGTTGGCGAGCGCGAAATATCCTCCGAGGCACGGGCTCTCAATGACGATTCGCGCACGATGGTGATCCGCACCCGCGATCCGCATGAGGTGATCAAGGCGTTGGCTGACCGCACCGACGTGCTGCTGGAGGGCGGGCCGACGTTGGCCGGCGCGTTTCTGCGGGCCGGGGTGATCGACCGGATCCTTGCATACGTCGCGCCAATCCTGTTGGGCGGACCCATCACCGCCGTCGATGACGTGGGCGTGCTGTCGATCGCGCATGCGCAGCGGTGGCGGTTCGACGGAATCGAGCCGATAGGGCCGGACCTACTGCTCAGTCTCGTCCTGGCCTAGATCTTGGTCATCGAGCGCCAATGGGCGGTGTTCGATCAAGTCGCGAACGCCGCCAGCGCCGAGGCGCTCCCGGAAGGCCCGCACGGTGTAGCCGACGGCCGTCGCGTCGGTGCGCGCCCGCACGGTGGCGTTGCGCGGCATATGGAACACCGGGCCGATCTCGCCGAAGTAGTCGCCTGCTGACACGACCTTAAGCAATTCCTCACCGCCACTGGCCAACTCGCGGATGATCTCGAGTTCGCCCTCAGACACAATGTAGATCAACTCGCCCATCGTGCCCTGTTCGAACAGAACTTCGCCGGCCTCCAACTGCACGGTCTCGGGGGGCCGGTCCGTTGATGCGAAGTCCGGCACGAGTTCGACGACCCGGTCGGCCAGCGGCAGAATCCGGCTGTCGTGCGTCGCGACGACCACCATCCGGTCACCCGATGCGAGCTCGCGGATAATTCGCAGCACCTCCTCGACCTGAATGAAGTCGAGGTGTGCGGTGGGCTCGTCGGCCAGCACGAGCGGCGGATCGAGCGCGATCGCCCGCGCGACCGCGACGCGTTGTTGTTGCCCGCCGCTCAGGTCACCCGGCCGGTGGGTGACCCGGTTCTGCAGACCGACCCGGTCCAGCAGCTGGCCCGCCCGTTTGTGTGCCGCGCGGCGCGGAATCCCCGCGGCCAGCAACGGCACCATCACGTTCTCCAGTGCAGTGAGACTGGGCACGAGATTGAAGGCCTGGAACACGATGCCGACCGTTTCGCGACGGTAGGTCGACAGTCCGCGGGCGTCGAGCGATGTGACATCGACGTCGCCGAACTTGATGGCGCCTCCGGTGGGTCGCAGAATACCGCCGAGACAGGACAGTAACGTCGTCTTACCGCAGCCGCTGGGACCCATCAGGATCACGAGTGAGCCGCCGGCCACGTCGAGGTTCAGGCCGTCGATCGGGCGGACGGTATCTGCGCCGCTGGCGTACTCAACCACCAGGTCCTGAATGCTGAGATCGCCCACGGCTCAAGGACCTCCGAACGCCAGCGCGGGATCGACGGAGACAGCGCGGTACAGTCCCGTTGCGCTGGCGATCAGGCCTATGACGACGGCGATTGCGGGTAGTGCGATGAAGGCCTCCACCGGCACGATGACCTGCATCGGGAACAGCGGACCGAGCAGCATGGACAGCCCGGCGCCGACAAGTGCTGCGAGCAGCGCCACGATGATCGACTGCAATGCCAGCCCTGCGGCGATGTTACGCGTCGGGACGCCAATCGCCTTGAACACCGCGAAGTCTCGGAGGCGTTCGAGCGCCGACAGGTAGATCACCGAGCCGACGACAAGGGCTGCGACCACCCAGAGCAGAATCGCGACGATGGTAATCGAGTTGACCGCCACGTTCAGCGGTCTCAGGAGATCGGCGACCGCACCGGCTCTGTCGATGCCCCGATAGCCGTCAGGGACCTGAGCCAGAGAACCACGAATGCCGATCGATGCCGCCAGTGGTTGACCGCCGTATACCAATTGTTGCGCGCCCTGTGTGGTGAGAAAGACGTTGGGCAGGTTGGCCAGCGCCGTGGAATTCTCCACGATGCCCACGATACGCAATCTGCGCGAAGCGATTTCGACGTCGTCACCGATTTGGCGGCCCAGTGTGCTCGACACCACGACCTCGTCGGGTGTCGACGGCGGCCGGCCCTCCGATACCGCGGGCATGCCGGGACCGCGTTCCGGTGCGCCGAATATGTCGACATTGCGCGTCGTATCACCCAGCGTGGCAGTGCCCCCGGCATACGCGAGCGGAACCGCCGCGACCACTCCAGGCGCCGCCGCGATCCGTCGGAGGTCGACGGGCGCGAACGGTGTCGCCCCGACGAACGGGCCGGATGCGCCGGCCTTGACGAGAAAGACATCTACGCCGAGGGAATTGACGGTCTTGTCGGCCTCCACCCGGAACCCGTTCGCAAGCCCGGTGAGGGCAAGGGTCATTGCGAAGATGATGGCAGTGGAAAGGATCGCGATGACGAAGCGCCGTTTGCGCCACTGCATATCGCGCAGCGCGGCGATCAGCATGCCCGCGAGATTACCGAGGCCCTAACGTTCGCGGGCAGAGATTCGGTTATGACTTGTCCTTGCCGAATGCGCCAACAAGCGTATTGCAGAACGCGGGCAGGTCGTCCGGCTTGCGGCTCGACACCAACGTGTTTGGCCCGCGCGAGCATTCGACCACCTCATCGTCGACCCAATTAGCGCCGGCGTTGCGCAGATCGGTCGCCACACTCGGCCACGACGTCATTGTCCGGCCGCGAACCACGTCCGCCTCGATCAGCGTCCACGGCCCGTGGCAGATCACGGCAACCGGCTTGCCCGCATCGAAGAAACTCTTCGTGAATGCAACGGCGGCGTCATTGGTCCGCAGGAAGTCGGGGTTGGCCACACCCCCGGGCAGCACCAGCGCGGCGTAGTCCGACGAGGAAACACTGTCGGCCGCCTTGTCGGCCTCGAATGTGTCTGCCGGTGTCAGGTGGTTGAACGCCTGGATCTTTCCGACTTCCGTGGACACCAACTCGGGGGTGCCACCGGCTTGCTCGATAGCCTTCCAGGGCTCGGTGAGTTCGACCTGCTCGACGCCTTCCGGGGCGACGAGGAATGCAATCGTCTTGCCATTCAGTGAAGTTGACATGAATTTTCTCCCGTTGAACTGTTGCCTTTCGCACGCATACCCGGCGCGGCTAGCAACCAATCAGGGCGATTACGCCGGTACACTCGGACAGAGCGCTTTCACCGACGAGAGTTGCACGCCTGGTGAGCACTGACAAAAGGACAACGAGCGTGACTGCACTGCAGGACTGGCTCAGTCTTCGACCCGTAGATCCCAAAAGCCTCAAGGCATTCATCTGGGACGCGCTGCGGAGCCTGAGCGCCGAGGAGCCGGCAAAGCCCGCGGAGCCGCCATTGATCCGCCGGGGAGTCGAGCGCTGCTGAGCGCTTAGCTCAGTCGCCTAGTGCGGCCGGTGCCGGCCGGGCGGCGGCTGCCGCGTCGAGATCTGTTGCGTCGCGACGTCGAACGCCTGTGTCGGCGCGTCGATCAGCGTGGTGGCCGTGTCGTCCGCATTGGCCGCGAGCGCGGGCTCGTCGGCGTGTTCGTGGCGTCCGCTGATCAGGAGTCCGAGCAGGGCGCCGACGACGCAGACGATCGCGGTGATGCCGAAGATCTCGCCGTACTGCATGACGTAGGCCGTGCGAACGCGTTCCGCCTGTGCGGCGAGGCGCTCCATCAAATTGTTCCCGGTGGCGCTGGGCAGGCTGGCCAGATGCTGATTGAACCGGTACAGCCCCCACGCGCTGAGCGATGCGATGCCGATCAGCATGCCGATCATCCGCGCCACCACAACCGAGGCTGAGGCGATCCCGTGCTGGGCTGGCGGCACCACCCGCAGTGTCGCCGACGTCAGTGGCCCGATCACGAGGCCAAGACCCAGACCGGCGATCGCGAGGTCAGTGTCCAGCGTCGGCAGCGTGAACAGGCCAAGGTGGTGGCGCGCGGCCAGCAGGTCCACGGGCCATTTCGAGATCAGCCAGTAGCCGCCCGCGGCGATCATCAGGCCGACGAACGCGACGGTCCGATCGCCGACCCTGGTCGCGATCCAGCCGCCCAGCAGGGCGCCGATCGGCAATGCGATCAGGAACCGCACCAGCAGAGCAGCGGCCCCGTTCTTATCGAGACTAAGCACGCCTTGTCCGAACAGCTCGACGTTCACCAGCGTTACCATCAACGCCGCGCCTGCTGTCAACGACGCACCGAGTGCCGCCAGGAACGGCCGGAAATGCACACCTGCCGGCTCGATCAGCCGGGTGCGGGCGAACTTCTCCCACACGAAGAACGCCACGCACGCGACCAGCGCGCCGATAAGCAGTGGCGGGCCATAGCTCGGCAACACCTGTTTGCCGTCGGGCGCCGGGTTGTACAGACCCCAGGTCGCCAGCCCCAGCGTGATCGCCAGCAGCACGCCGCCGACCACGTCAACCTTCTCGGGGTGCTCCGTCTTCTCCTTCGACGGCAGGCTGAAGTGGATCATCACCATCGCGACGGCGGTCAGCGGCACGTTGATCCAGAACACGTCACGCCAGGTGTTGAGCGCCCACACCACCGCGATGCCGTACAGCGGGCCGAGCACGCTGCCCAGTTCCTGCGCGGCGCCGATCCCGCCGAGCACGCTCGCGCGGTTGCGGGCGGACCACAGGTCGGCGGCAAGCGCCAGCGTCACCGGCAGCAGGGCGCCGCTGGCGGTGCCCTGGATCGCGCGCCCGATGATCAGCTGGACCAGGTCGTTCGACAGCGCGGTGACGACCGAGCCGATCGCAAACCCCGCGAGGCTGGCCTGCAGCACGAATTTGCGGCCGAAGCGATCTGAGGCCCGGCCGAGCAGCGGCATGGCCGCGATGTAGCCCAGCAGATACCACGTCACGATCGGTGTGATCCGCTGGATCTGATTGATCCCGATCCCGACGTCTTTCATGATGTCGGTCATGATCGTGACCACGACATAGGTGTCGAGGGCGCCCAGCAGCACCGCGAGGCTGCCGGCGCTGATCGCGACTCTGCGCGACGCCCGCATCAGATCAGACCGCGGGTTTGCTGACGGTTACCGACTTACCCCAGTCGGTGCACGTCATCGTGATGCTGTTGCCCGGCGTCGGCTCGAGCTTGGCCTGCACGAGTTCGTGATTACCGTCCTCGCGGATCCACGCGGTGCCGGGGACGGGTGCGGTCGCAGCGATCTGCGGCGCGATCTTATTGACGGCATCGGCAGTTACCGTCCCGGTGACGCGGACGGCGTCGACGCCGTTGATCGTTTCGCGCCCCTCGGTCTTGGGGTCGGAGAAGTTGGCGAGCACGTTGCCCAACCCGGTGTCGGGGTTCAGTAGCACCGACACGTCGTAGATGTCGGAGGCCGGTCCGAAGTCCTGGAAGCTGCCCTTGGTGAGCGCACCGAACAGGTTGCCCTCGGCGACGACGAAGTCGACACCTTCCAGGCGCTGGCCCAGGAAGATGATGTTCGCCGTCCCTTGGGCGGCGACGGCAGGCTTGTTGGTCAGATCTCCCTCGAGCGACTCGATCGGGAGTTCTTTGATCTCGCCCTGCACCGTCAGCTTCAAATGCATGCTCGTCTGCGACTTGGTGGTCTCGCTGGACTCCTTCAGCAGGGTGGCGGCGTCCGGGAGTTCCTTGGACGAGTCCTGTGATTTCGAGGAGCACCCTGCGAAAAGGGCGATGGCGGCGACGAGGGCGGCGAAGATGGCCAGGAGGCGCGTCTGCATGAGTGCATCGTAGAGGGTCCGTCGATGTGGACGCGTTCTGCGTGCTGCCGGTGGTAGCGGAATCGTGGCTTCCGAACTGGACTTTCGGCAGGTATGGGCGGCCGGCGGCGCCTCGCTCGTGGCGGCGAAGATCGAAGAGATGCGCGCGCTCTACGGCGGGCTCGACCTCAATGTGCCGGATATGCCCAGGGTTATGTGCCGATGGGAAATTTCAAGGCAATCCGGTGGCCACGTTCTTCGGCGAAAAGCTGCTGTCTGGATAGTCTGGCGGCGTGTTCACCGGAATCGTCGAAGAACTGGGCGAGGTCGTCGGCAAGGAAGAGCTCGGCGACTCGGCCCGACTGGTCATCCGCGGGCCCGTCGTCACAGCCGACGCCGGACACGGCGACTCGATTGCGGTGAACGGTGTCTGCCTGACCGTGGTCGAGGTGCTGCCTGATGGCGTGTTCAGCACCGACGTGATGGGCGAAACGCTGAACCGATCGAGCCTGCGTGCTATCGGCGTGGGCAGCCAGGTCAACTTGGAGCGCGCCGCAGCGGTCAACAGCCGCCTGGGCGGACACATCGTTCAGGGGCACGTCGACGGCACCGGCCATGTGATCGCGCGAAAATCGTCGGAACACTGGGAAGTCGTGCGCATCGCGCTGCCCACGGCGCTGTCCCGCTACGTCGTCGAGAAGGGTTCGATAACCGTCGACGGGGTGTCCCTCACGGTTTCCGCTCTCGGCCACGACTGGTTTGAGGTGTCGTTGATTCCGACGACGTTGGGCCTGACCACGCTCGGCAAGGCGGAGGTCGGGACACGCGTCAACCTCGAGGTCGACATCATCGCGAAATATGTCGAGCGGTTGCTTGGCTCCGGTGATGAACCGACCGGCGCCGGCA
>JAJKIB010000309.1 GCA_021154745.1 Mycobacterium sp. | reverse complement strand
TGTTCTAGAAATGGCGAACAAGAGAGGGTCACAGCGTGACGGACGAGCCGCTCGGTAGCCACGTGCTCGAGCTGCAGGTGGCCGACGTCGTCGAGGAAACCCGCGACGCGCGGTCGCTCGTCTTCACCGTGCCCGATGGTGTCGAAATAGCGGCGGACCGGCTCCGCTACTCGCCTGGACAGTTCCTCACCCTGCGGGTGCCCAGTGAGCGCACCGGTTCCGTCGCCCGCTGCTACTCGCTGTGCAGCTCGCCGTTCACCGGCGACCCGATGACGGTCACCGTCAAGCGCACCGTCGACGGGTACGCGTCGAACTGGCTGTGCGACCACGCCCATGCCGGGATGAAGATCCACGTGCTGGCGCCGTCGGGCACGTTCGTGCCGAAGACGCTCGACCAAGATTTCCTGTTGCTGGCGGCCGGCAGTGGCATCACCCCGATGATGGCGATCTGCAAGTCCGCACTTGCCGAGGGCAGCGGCAAGGTGGTGCTGATCTATGCAAACCGCGACGAGAACTCGGTGATCTTCGGCGGCGCGCTGCGCGAACTGGCGGCCAAATACCCCGACCGGCTCACCGTCGTGCACTGGCTGGAAACCGTGCAGGGGCTGCCGAGTGCGGCCGCGCTGAGCGGCCTTGCCGCGCCGTACATCGGCCGCGACGCGTACATCTGCGGCCCCGGACCGTTCATGGCGGCGGCCGAGGAAGCGCTGAAGAACTCGGGCGCGCGCGCCGACGAGATCCACATCGAGGTGTTCAAGTCGCTGGAATCCGACCCGTTCGCTGCCGTCGTCATCGAGGAGGACGACAGCGACGAGGGGCCAGCGACCGCGATCGTCACGCTCGACGGGGAGCACCACGAGGTGCGCTGGCCGCGCAACGCGAAGTTGCTCGATGTGCTGCTGGACAAGGGCCTCGACGCGCCGTTCTCCTGTCGCGAGGGACACTGCGGCGCGTGCGCGGTGTTGAAGAAGAGCGGCGACGTCGAGATGGAAGTCAATGACGTGCTCGAGCAGCAGGATCTTGACGAGGGCCTGATCCTGGGTTGCCAGGCCCGGCCGAAGTCGGATTCGGTCGAAGTCACCTACGACGAATAATCGCGGGCTACCATTCGCCGCACCGAAGTTGGATGTCGCCGCCGAGCGGCTCCGGAGGGGAGCAACGTGACGAAGCGGTTGATCAGTCTTGTCGGGTCGTTGTGCGCGGGTGTGACGATGGCGTTTGGGCTGTGGATGCCTGCGGTCTCGTCGGCCGCATCCAACAACGCCGACTCGTCGATCCCGTTGCCCGACGGCACCACTTTGGAGATGCACACCACGCTCAATTGCCCGCTGCCCGACAAGCAGTGCTACTTCACGACGCAAGCCCAACGTCGCGACGGCGACGCCGTCGAAGGCTTCCCTGGGGACCTATGGGCACGGCAGACGACCACGATCCGCTCGATGAACGAGTACAACTACCTGGAGACTCAGGTCGTCGCCGAGAACACCCGGGTGTTCAAGGCCGGCGGCACGCGGGACATCACCACGATCTACTTCGGCGGCGGCCCACCGGAGAAATACTTCATCAGCGGCCAGATCCAGCCGACAGACTGGCATACCGGCCAGCCGATGCTCACCGCCGACGTGATCGCCTGCGCCCACATCCAAGTCGTCTACGCCGGCGTGAACATCACTTCGCCGGACGCGTGCGCTCAGACCACATTCAGCTAGAGGCGCCAGCACCGGCGAGCAATAGGGCGCCGCGGGGGCACCATTGCGAATTGCCCGCGTATCGCGCAACAACGGAGCTCGATCCGCATCGGGCGCATTTTTTGTAGGGAAACACCTGATTCACCACCGATGCGAACGCAATAGCGTCGTCGACCTGAGGTGGGGACGGCTCGAGAACCCCAAGGTTTGAGAAGGGCCAGCAGATGGGTGAGTTTCGGACCCGCGACGTGTGTTCAGTGATGGTGTTCACCGCCTTGTGTTGCGCCGTTGCCAGCTGTGGCTCGAGCGCCGAGCGGACCCAGAGCAGCGTCGCTCACAGCGTCGCGCCGAGCAGCGTTAGTGCATCGGCGATCGATGCATGCTCGCTTCTGTCGGCGGATGACGTTGCGGCGCTTCTCACACGACGGTCGAGGGTCAGCCGACCGGGGGTGGCCTAGCACCTTCCGACTGCACATGGGAGAACCCGACGACGTATGAGTCGGTATCGGTGGAAATAGGCACTCCCGGCACGGTTGTGAACAACACCCTGCCGCCTCCGCCGCCGGATTTGCCCGAGGTAGCAACCCCAACCCGCGGCCCAGACGGCATGCGTTTCCTCGGAAGCGGAACGGTCGAGTTTCCGGCGTCCGGTCGATCAAACACCGTGCAGGTCGCGGTTTTACGCATGTCCGGCGACGAGTGCAATGCTGCCGCGGTCGAATTGGCCAGAAAGATCGCACCGCAGATCCCCAACTAGTTCATCGGAGGCACTCGTGGAATTCTGCAGCGTGCGCGCTGGCTGACCTGGCAGCATTCGCGCATGGCCACGCAGGTGGTGAGTAGGGAGACCGGGTCCCGGATGGTCGGCGACTTCCTCGCTTCTTTACCTTCCGGGCCCGCCGCTCTGGTCGTGGAGGGAGAAGCGGGGATCGGCAAGACCACCGTCTGGCTTGCCGCCCTCGAGCGTGCAGAAGGGGTCGGATACCGGGTGCTGTCGGCCCGAGCGACCCCCGCTGAGCCAGTCCTCGCCTACAGCTCCTTGGCCGCTCTGCTGGCTCCGTTGGACGACTCCGCGTTTGCAGAATTGCCGCAACCACAACGACTTGCCATCGATCGGGTGCTGATGCGGGTGAGCGCCGACGGCCCGGTAACCGACCAACGCGCGGTCGGTGCCGCCTTCGCGTCGGTCGTGGAACGCCTAGCCGCCCACTCGCCGGTGCTGCTCGCCATCGACGACCTGCAGTGGTTGGACCCGGCAAGCATGCTGATCATCTCGTCGGTCATGCGGCGACTCACCGGGCCGACCGGCGTGCTTGTGACCGTCCGCGACGAGCCAGAACATGCAGGGGCGGCAGCGTGGCTGGAATTGCGGCGGCCCGACAGGTTGCAGCGCGTCCATGTCAGACCACTGAGCATGGGGGCAACGCACAGGGTCCTGTTCGAGCGGCTTGGCCGGTCATTCTCACGGCCGAAAATCCGGCGTATTCATGAACTTTCGGGCGGAAACCCGTTCTATGCGCTCGAATTGGGCCGGGCGATCGACGACGATCCTTGGGTCGAGGGAACGGCGCTGCCGACCAGTCTCGCCGACTTGGTCCGGGCACGGTTGGCGGCTCTGACAGTCGAGAGCCGTGATGCGCTGCTGGCGGCCGCCTGCCTGGCCGCACCCACGCTCGAATTGATCGCACGTGCCAACAACACCGATGCCGAACGCGTCGTGGCGATCCTGGAGGAGGCGGAGAACAACGGCATCGTCCAAATCGACGGTAATCGAGTGGCATTCACACATCCCCTTATGACCCGAGGGGCCTACAACGACGCCCCGCGGGCCCGTCGGCGCGCCATGCATCGTCGCCTCGCCGAGATCGTCGAGGAGCCCGAACGCAAGGCAAGGCATCTCGCGCTTACCGCGACGCGGGGCGACCAGGTCACACTGCGTGCACTCGATGCCGCCGCCGAAACGGTGCGAATCCGCGGCGCGCCGGCCGCCGCGGCCGAACTCCTCGACCTGGCAAGGGGACTCGGGGGCGATACACCTGAGCGCCGGATGCCCGAAACCCACACACTCGGGGAGAATACGAATCCCAACCCGATCTCCGTCGATATCGGGCCGGCGCAGATCGAGGAACCGAGCCCGGTCGTCGTCGATATCGGACCGGCGCAGATCGAACCCGAACAGACAGTCGGCGAGCAAGCGCAGAATGCCGGTATCGACTCGTCCTCCGGCGCAGCGGATTTCGGGGGCATGGCCGCTGAGGGGCCCGCAACGCCGAGCTACGACCCCGGCCCGTATGGCGGGCTCGGCGCGGAGGGCCCAGCGGACGGTTCCGGCCAGGGCGGCGACTTTGGCGGGCTTGGCGCGGCCGGGCCTGTCGGTGGCTCGGATGAAGGCTACGACATCTTCTGATTAGGTACCGCTGACACGTTCATGAGGGGAGAAGCAAATGACCATAGGTGATTTCATCAACGACCCATTCGGTACTGTCGCCAAGGCGGGCCTCGATGCTGCGCCGGATGAGGCGAGGGAGACTCTGCACGACGTGGCCGAGTCGGTCACGAATCCCACTGTGCCCGACTCGAGTGCGCTCATCGATTCATTTTCAGCCGGATCGGCCGAACCCCATGGCGCCGATGGCCAAGCGGATGTCGGGGGATTCACGTCCGGTGCGGCGGAGCCCGACCCGATGGGGGCCGCCGGCGAAATGGACAGCGGCAACGGCATCCCCGACGTGGGTTCAATTCTCGAGGATCAAGGTCTCGACGTACCCGACCTCAGCGGGGTCGACGTTCGGCAATATTCGGGCATCATCTCGGATGACAAGGAGAACTGGGACACCGACAACACATCGGGTCAACCGGAGGCGCCGCATGTGGATTCACCTCCCTCGGAGATCATCCATCCGGACCCGTATGCCGACAATGTCGTGACGGAACCAGAACCATCGGCCGCCGATCAGTCGGCGGGTTATGGAGCTGGCGGAGAAGTCGATTCGAGCATGTTCGACGTGTTCTGAGATCACGCCCGCCGCTTGCGCGCTGATGGTTGTCGCTCTGTACGCGGGCAAAATTCAGACATCCCTTTCGGCGTCAGTGCGATGTCCGCTGGTCACTAGCCATTGACATACAGACTGCCAGTATGTAACTTTCATACCGTCTGTACGTAAATGGGAGGAGCACAGTGGAAGACCTGATTCAGCGCTACACCGACGCATGGGGCAGCAGAGATCCGGACAAGATCGTCGCCCTGCACACCGACGACACGACCTTTCACGCCCACGCCGGCCAGGAAGCCGCGCACGGCAAAGCCGCAGTGCGCCAAGCCTTTGCGGATCTATTCGCGCAATTCCCCGATCTCGCCTTCGCGCCAATCTCGGAGAGAATCGGGCATGATTTCTGGGTGGCCGAATGGCGGGTCAGTGGAACGCTGGCCGGGACCGAAACCGGCTTTGAGGTCGACCTGGTCGACGTGGTGACGGTCGAGAGTGGCCTGATTAAGAGCAAGGACAGCTACATCGATGCCGTGTCCATGCAGGCCCAGCTCGGGTTGGTGGCCGCACAGTGAACCACCCCGTACCGACTAGGACATCCGCCGCCGAGTTCGCCGAATTCTTCGCGGCTGGCTGGAAGCTCGGAGCCCGCGACGCGGACGGCTTCTTCCGCCACTTCGGGCCGCGCATGCACCCCGACACCGTGCTGAGTCAGCCCCTCGCTCGACCGGCTCGAGGGACTGGTGCGTTGCGGGAGCTCTTCGAGCCGTTATTCAAGGCCATACCCGACCTCGATGGCGAGCTGCAGCGCTGGGGTGAGACCGCCGACGGCATATTCATCGAGCTGACCCTGCGCGGACACCTCGGTCGCAGACCCGTTGAGTGGACGGTCGTCGACCGAATCATTCTGGAGGACGGCAAAATTCGCGCGCGGCGATCATACTTCGACCCAGCGCCCCTGTTGAAAGCGGTGGCCTCGCGGCCCCGCGCCTTGCTGCCGCTCTTGGTCAGCCTCTTCCGAAGTCGGAGCTAGCGGGGCAACCCCAGCAGGCGCTCACCGGCCAGCGTGAGCAGGATCTGCTCGGTGCCGCCTGCGATGGTCAGGCAGCGGGTGTTGAGGAAATCGTGCACGGTCTCGTCCTCGACGACGCCGGCGCCTTCCGACAGCTCCATCCGGAACTCGGACAAGGTCTGCCGGTAGCGCACGCCAATCAGCTTGCGGGCGCTGGCCTGTGGGCCCGGGTCCTGTCCGCCGACGGCCAACTGGGCGATCCGTTGGTCCAATAGCGACCCCACCTGAGCCGAGCGGATCAGCTCACCGAGCCGGTCGGCCACGGCGGGATCGAGGTCAAGTTCCGTGACAGTGCGGAGCAGCTGTTCCATCGGGTTGCCGAGCGCGGTGCCATGGGCCATCGCGACGCGTTCGTTGGCCAGCGTGGTGCGGGCCAGCCGCCAGCCGTCGTTGACCTGCCCGACGACCATCTCGTCGGGCACGAAGACCTCGTCGAAGAAGACCTCGTTGAACAGGTTGTCGCCGGTGATCTCACGCAGCGGCCGGATCTCGACGCCCGGCGACTTCATGTCGACCAGGAAGTAGGTGATGCCCTTGTGCTTCGGCGCATCGGCGTCGGTGCGCGCCAGGCACACACCCCACGCCGCCTTGTGCGCCGCCGACGTCCACACCTTCTGCCCGGTGAGCTTCCAACCCCCCTCCGCGCGAACGGCTTTCGTGCGCAACGCCGCCAGATCCGACCCCGCGCCGGGCTCCGAGAACAACTGGCACCAGACGAAATCTCCGCGCAGGGTGGCAGGCACGAATCGCTCGATTTGTTGGGCGCTGCCATGCTCCAGGATTGTCGGCGCGGCCCACCAGCCGATCACCAGATCCGGCCGGACCACTTTCGCCTTGGCCATCTCCTGATCGATCAACAGCTGCTCGGCTGGTCCGGCAGCGCGACCGTACGGCTCGGGCCAGTGCGGCGCCAGCAGCCCGGCCTCCGCCAGGGCCACTTGTTGCTTCTCGGCGGGCAGAGCGGCGACTTCGGCTACCGCAGAAGCGATTTCGGGCTGCAGATGCGCCACCGAGTCCAGGTCGATGTGCAGATCGCGGCGCACACCCTGGCCCGTCAGCGCCGCGACACGTCGCAGCCACCGGGGTAAGCCGCCGAGGAACTGCGCAATGCCGTACGCGCGGCGCAGGTACAGGTGGCCATCGTGCTCCCACGTGATCCCGATGCCGCCGAGCACCTGAATGCAGTCCTTGGCATTGGCCTTCGCCGCTTCGATGGCGGTGGACGCCGCAACCGCCGCGGCGATGGAGAGTTGACGATCGTCACCACTGGCCACCGCGGCGGCCGCGTCACCGGCGGCCACAGAAATCTGCTCGCAGCGCAGCAGCATCTCGGCGCACATGTGCTTGATGGCCTGGAAGCTGCCGATTGGCTTGCCGAACTGCTCGCGTACCTTCGCGTACTCGGTGGCGGTCTGCAATGTCCACCGGGCCAGCCCCGCGGCCTCGGCGGCCAGAACTGTCGCGGCGAGGTCCTCGACCCGCTGTGCCGCGACTGGCAGCATGTCCGCGGGTGCGGAGTCCAGCAGCACCCGCGCCAGGGGGCGGGAGAAGTCCGTTGCCTTCAGCGGTTCGACCGTCACGCCGTCTGCCGTCGCGTCCACGAGCAGCCACTTGTCGCCGGCGGGCAGCAGCAGCACCCCTTGCGGATCGGCACCGAGCACGTACGCGGCGCTCCCTGAGGCGCGGCCTGCCTCGTACCGCACGTCGGCCGATGCGGCGACGCCCGCGGTGCGCTCCCCCGAGGCCAGCGCTTCCAGCAGCTCGGCATGTGACTCACCGATGACCAGTGTGGCCAGCGCCGTGGTGGCGATGGGACCCGGCACCATCGCCGCGGCGGCCTCGTCGACCATCGCGCACAGATCATCCGCGGTACCGCCCGCACCGCCCTGCTCCTCGGGAAGCGCGACGCCGAAGATTCCCAGCTCGGCCAGGCCCTGGTACGCGGCACGCCACGCGTCGGCCTTGCCCTGCTCCACGTCGCGCGCGGCCTCGACGGGTCCGTAGCTGGACGCCCAGCTACGGACCAGCTCGCGTGCGGCAAACTGCTCGTC
>JAJKIB010000308.1 GCA_021154745.1 Mycobacterium sp. | reverse complement strand
CCATCTTCGTCGTGACGGGCGAGACCGAAGCCGAGTTGGCGGCCGGTGCCGTCGGCACCCGCAAGCAGATCGCTTTCTACGGCTCAACTCCGGCGTACCGCAAAGTTTTGGAGTTGCACGGCTGGGGAGACTTGCACACCGAACTGCACCGGCTGAGCCTGGCGGGGGAGTGGGATGTCATGGGGTCACTCATCGACGACAACATCCTCGACGCGTTCGCGGTGGTCGCTCCCCTGGACACGGTGGCTACCAAGATCCGTGACCGGTGTGATGGGGTGATCGATCGCGTCCTGGTGGGTTTCCCGTCCTCCGTTCCTGAGCACACCGTCATCGCCGTGCTGCAGGAGCTGCGCGGCCAACCCGTGAGGAGTCGCCCGTGACCGCGCCGACGATGGACGAAGCCGCCAAGGTGTTCGCCGACCCGCTGGCGTACGCCGATGAGGCGAGACTGCATGCGGCACTGAGCCATTTGCGTGCCCACGCCCCGGTGTCGCGGGTGGAGGTGCCGTCGTACCGGCCGTTCTGGGCCATTAGAAAGCACGCCGACATCATGGCGATCGAGCGTGACAACACCCTGTTCACCAACTCGCCGCGGCCGGTGCTCATGACGCAGGAGGGCGACGAGCAACAGGCCGCGGTGGGCATCAACACGTTGATCCACATGGACGACCCACAGCACCGCGTGGTGCGGGCCATCGGCGCCGACTGGTTCCGCCCGAAAGCCATGCGCTCGTTGAAGGTTCGCGTCGACGAGCTCGCCAGGCGATTTGTCGACAACATGTTGGAGTCCGGCGATGAGTGCGACTTCGTCCAAGAGGTCGCGGTGAACTACCCGCTCTACGTGATCATGTCAATGCTCGGCCTTCCTGAAGAAGACTTCCCGCGGATGCTCAAGTACACCCAGGAGATGTTCGGCAACGACGACGCCGAGCTGCAGCGCGGCACCACGAAAGAGGAGCAGATGGGGGCGCTGCTCGAAATGTTTGCCTACTTCACCGCGGTGACGGCTTCCCGCCGTGAGAACCCGACCGAGGATCTGGCGTCGGCCATCGCCAACGCCACGATCGATGGTGCGCCGCTATCCGATATCGAGACGGTGTCGTATTACGCGATCGTCGCCGCCGCCGGACACGACACCACGAGCGCGGTGATCTCCGGAGGCTTGCACGCCCTGATCGAACACCCCGATCAGCTTGCGCGACTTCAGGACAACCCCGCGCTGATGCCACTTGCCGCCGAAGAGATGATCCGCTGGGTCACGCCGGTCAAGGAGTTCATGCGCACGGCACAGGAAGACACCACTGTTCGCGGTGTGCCGATCGGTGCTGGAGAATCGGTACTGCTGTCCTACGCGTCGGCCAACCGCGACGAAGAGGTCTTCGACGACCCGTTGCGGTTCGATGTCGGTCGTGACCCCAACAAGCACAATGCATTTGGCTATGGCGTGCACTTCTGTCTCGGCGCTGCGCTGGCCCGGATGGAGGTCAAGAGCTTCTTCTCCGAGCTTGTGCCGCGGCTGGAGTCGGTCGAACTCGCCGGTGAACCCCAACACATCGCCACGATATTCGTCGGCGGGCTCAAGCACCTGCCGATCCGCTACTCGCTCAAGTGAATTGACCCGGGAGGACGGCCGCCCCACTATTCTCAGGCGGCCGTCCTGCTGGCGGGTCAGATCGGGAGCGGAATCCAGATACCGAAGAACCAGAAGCCCCATTGGTTGTACCCGGGATCCCACACCGGCTGCTCCTGGAAGCCCCAGTAGTTGATTGGCGGCGGAGGTGGTCCCCACGCCTCTGGCAACGGGCCGTCCCAGGGCGGCGCCGGTGGCGCGCCCCATCCCCAGGGCGGCAGATCATTGCCCCATGGGGCACCGAGGAATCGACCGCGCCAGTCGTTATCCCCTGAGTTCCATGGTGGCCGCCAATCGTGGTTGTCGGGCCCGCGGAAGTCACCGCCGGGACCGCCGGGTCCGCGGAAGTCTCCGCCCGGACCGCCGGGACCGCCGGGTCCGCGGAAGTCGCCGCCCTGTGGCGGACCACCTGGACCGCCGGGTCCGCGGAAGTCGCCCCGCGGGGGACCATCTGGCCCGTCCTGTTGCGGTGGACCGTCGGGGCCGCGGAAGTCACCCTGCGGCGGGCCGCCGGGCCCGCGCTGTTGCGGAGGTCCGCCCGGACCACCGGGGCCGCACTGAGCCTGTGGCGACGGGATACATGCAGGTGCGGCGCTGGCGACGCCTGACGCCAGACTGATTCCGGTCACGCCAAGACTGCAGCCGATCGCCGCTCCGGCGACCACTTGTTTGAGCTTCATAACCCGGCCTTTCGTGGGCCTATAGAGCCCCAACCCACAAGCGAGGTTAAGTAGCCAATCTAAGAGTGAGCTATGTGCTCAGTAGCAATGTGCTGGGCGGCGGTCAACGAGAGTCACTGCCTACTTCTGAGAGGCAGTGGCCCTGTCCAGTTGCGCCTGCAAGGTATTCGCCCCGAGGCTCGAGTCCTTCTTGTGGTGACTTCGGGCTTGGATGGAGACGTCGTGGCCTTCGGCGGCTTTGCGTAGCGCGCCGACGGTGGCCTGCTCGCGACTGATGTGGGTGAACGGATCCCAGTGATACCAGCGCATCGCGTTCTCAAAGGTCATCTTGTTGACCTCATCATCGGGCACATTGTTCTTGTCGAGCACCTCGGACAGTTGCTCGGGGGCGCCGGGCCACATGGAGTCGCTGTGCGGGTAGTCGGCTTCCCAGCAGATGTTGTCGATGCCGATCTCGTTGCGCAGCTTCACCCCGACGTGATCGGAGATGAAACAGGTCAGGAAGTGCTCGCGGAACACCTCGCTGGGCATCTTGCCGCCGAAATCCTGCCCGGTCCACGTCGAATGCATCTCATAGGTGCGATCGGCACGCTCCAGGAAATACGGAATCCAGCCGGTCCCACCCTCACTCAAGGCGATCTTGAGGTCGGGGTATTTCTTGATCGGCTTCGACCACAACAGATCCGCTGCGGCTTGCACGATGTTCATCGGCTGCAGCGTGATCATCACATCCATCGGGGCATCCGGGGCGGTGATCGCCAACCGGCCCGACGAGCCGATGTGCACATTCATCACCGTGTCGGTATCGACCAGCGCTTCCCACAACGGCGTCCAGTACTCGTCGTGGAAGCTCGGATATCCCATCGCCGCCGGGTTCTCGGTGAACGTCAACGCATGCACGCCGCGCTCGGCGTTGCGGCGCACCTCTTTGCCGCAGGCCTCGGCGTCCCAGATCACCGGCAGACACATCGGGATGAACCGCGCCGGATAAGCCGCGCACCACTCCTCGACATGCCAGTCGTTGTAGGCCTGCAACAACGCCAGGGAGAATTCGGGGTCCTCGGTGGCGAACAGCCGGCCCGCGAACCCGGGGAACGACGGGAAGCAGATCGAGCCCAGAATGCCGCCGGCGTTCATGTCCTTGACCCGCTCATCCACGTTGTAACAACCGGGCCGGATTTCATCGAGCCCTTGGGGCTCCAGCCCGTACTCCTCTTTTGGGCGCCCAGCCACCGCGTTGAGCGCGACGTTGGGAATCACCACATCGCGGAACTGCCAGGTGTCACTGCCGTCCGGGTTGTGCACCAACCGCGGCGCCTCGTCCAAATACTTCTTCTGCAAATGGTTCCTGAACATGTCCGGCGGCTCGACGATGTGGTCGTCAACGCTGATCAGGATCATGTCGTCCTTGTTCATGCCCGGTCCCTTCAAAGGCCCTTACCGTATGGCCAACAGTTTAGCGATACGATGCTCCCAAATAACAACCTACGGCGACGTGAGGTGATGATGGCTCGAATCGACCCTTCGGCGAGTTTCGCTTCAGTGCGAGTGGCTGATCTCGGCCAGGGCGATCGGATCAATCTCGGGGTGGCGGCGATACTCGGTCATCGCCCAGAGGTCGCGGGGGTGCTCGGCTCGCTCAAGGCGGCGCTGCAAAGCAGCGGCACACTGCCGCCACGGCTGGTGGAACTGGTGCGGCTGCGAATTGCCTTCCACAACCAGTGCAGGAGCTGCATGTCGGTGCGCTACCAGAGCGCCATCGACGACGGTCTCACCGAGGATCTGGTGTGTTCTCTTGAGAAACCGGGCAATGCGGACGATCTGTCGCCGGCAGAGCGCAGCGCGCTGCGCTTCGCAGACCTCTTCGCATCGGACCACTTGTCGATCGACGACGCCGTTTACGACGACCTGCGCCGCCATTTCACCGAGGATGAGCTGGTCGAACTCGGCGTGGACTGCGCCTACGCGTTGGGCATCGGACGGTTGACGGCGACGTGGGACGTGACCGACGACGTGCCCGACGCGTTCCGATCGACGTCTGAATCATCCATCGCACCATGGTTTTCCGACGGCGTCGTCGCGTCGGGCTAGCTCCGCTCAGCAGCAGCGCGGGTTGGGATTCGACTCGATCGCGTCGTGCCGCATCTTCCAGTACTCGCGCTCGGACATGACCGGCTCGCCGGGATGGTTGGCCCGGCGGTGCTCGACGTAGCGTCGGTAATGATTGTCGCCCATCAATGAGCCCCAGTACCAACCGATCTGGCGTGCGATTTCGGCAGCGCGTCCCATTGCTTTTGCACCTCCCGTTCGGTCTTGGTCGGGATAAGACCCGACGGTGCGAATAGCCGCGACGGCACGGGCTCGTCTTCGGTCAGCGGCCGTCCGCCACCGCGTATCGCTTTGAGCGCCATGATGACCCCGGCCACGAACACAATGACGACCAGGGCTGCGAACACGATCGACAGGGTGCCCTGAATGAAGGTGTTACGGATGACCGCGTCGAGCTGACCGGCGTTCTTGGCGGCGCCAAACGCTGTCTTGCCGGCATCCTTGGCGGCAACGTACTGATAGTGCTGAGTCCAGTAACCCACTTTTGGATCGCCGGAGAAGATCTTCTGCCACGACGCAGTCATCGTCACGGTGAGATCCCATAGAAGCGGAATACCGGGAATCCACGCCCATTTCAGCAATCCACGTTTGATCACAACGACCGTGACGACCGTCAACGCGATGGCGGCCAGCAGCTGGTTGGCGATACCGAACAACGGGAACAGTGTGTTGATGCCGCCGAGCGGGTCGGTGACACCCATCAGCAGGATGCTGCCCCAAGCAGCGACCACTATCACGCTGCAGATCCACGCGCCGACCCGCCAACTCGGATTCTGCAGCTTCTTCAGCGGTCCACCGAGATTGCCGAGGCCGTCGGAGAGCATGAACCGCGCAACACGGGTGCCTGCGTCGACGGTGGTGAGAATGAACAGCGCCTCGAACATGATCGCGAAGTGATACCAGAACGCCTTCAGGCTTGTGCCGCCGAATACCTGGTGCAACACCTCTGACATGCCGAATGCCAGTGTCGGCGCTCCGCCGGTCCGTGACACGATTGTTTTCTCGCCCACGGCTTCCGCTGCGTCCGTGATCTCCGCACCGGTTATCGGTGTGCCGGACAGGCCAAGGCCGTTGACATAGTCGGCCGCCGTCTGCGCCGTGGTACCGGTCTGGGCGGCGGGTGCGTTCATTGCGAAGTACAGGTGTTGGTTGAGGATCGCGGCGGTGATCAACGCCATGATGCCGACGAAGGACTCGGTGAGCATGCCACCGTAGCCGATCAGCCGCATCTGGCCTTCCTTTTCCAGAAGCTTCGGTGTGGTGCCGGACGAGATGAGCGCATGAAATCCCGACAGCGCCCCACACGCGATGGTGATGAACAGGAAGGGGAACAGTGCGCCCGCGAACACCGGGCCTGTGCCCTTGGTGGCGAACTGCGAGATGGCCGGTGCTTCCATGATGGGGCGGGCGAGCAGGATGCCGAGCGCCAGCAGGGCGATGGTGCCGACCTTCATGAACGTCGACAGGTAGTCGCGCGGCGCAAGAAGTAACCACACGGGCAACACGGACGCGGCGAAGCCGTAAATGATGATGCACCACGACAAGCTCACCTTCGACAAGGTGAACCAATCGGCGCCCCATGATGTTTCGGCGACCCAGCCGCCCGCGACGACGGCCAGCAGCAGCAGCGCGACGCCGATCAGCGACACCTCCGACACTCGGCCGGGGCGAAGGACTCGCAAGTAAATCCCCATGAAGATCGCGATCGGGATCGTCATCGCGATCGAGAAGACGCCCCATGGGCTCTCAGCGAGAGCGCCGACGACGACCAGTGCCAGCACCGCGAGCAGGATCACCATGATGACGAGCACTCCGATGATGGCCGCCGCGCCGCCGATCGCCCCAAGCTCATCTCGGGCCATCTGCCCCAGTGAGCGCCCGCGCCGTCGGGTGGAGATCGACAAGACGAGATAGTCCTGAACGCAACCGGCGAAGACCGCGCCGATGATGATCCAGATGGTGCCTGGCAGATAGCCCATCTGCATCGCCAGCACGGGTCCGACCAGTGGACCGGCGCCGGCGATCGCGGCGAAGTGGTGGCCGAAGAGCACGCGACGGTCGGTCGGCATGTAGTCGGTGTCGTTTTCGAAAAGCTCGGCCGGCGTGGCGTTCTCGTCACGTGGCCGCACGATCTTCATCTCGATCAATCGCGCATAAAAGCGGAAGCCAATCACGTAGGTGCAGATCGCCGCGATGACGAACCACACGGCATTGACCGTCTCCCCGCGGAAGAACGCGATGATCGCCCAGGCGATCGCACCGAGCACCGCGATGACTCCGAAGATGATCTTGTGCCGTGTGGTGATCGGCGATCGGTCGATGACCGCTACCGGCGGTAGGTCTTTCTCGGTTCGGATATAGGTGACGTCGCCGTCCCGTTCCTCGATCCGGTCCGATGGTGCGGCGGTGGGTGTAGCCACGGTCTCTCCCTCGACATCGCTGTCTTACCCGTTTCTGTGATCCTTTCATCGCACGAAACGGTGTGGGGCGATTCGGGGTATCGATTCGGTTATGAACCGCGCTCGTAAAGCGCGCGCACGGTGTCGATCGTGTCGGCCTCAGCTGGGCTTTTGTCGTTGCGGTACCGGAGCACGCGCGCGAATCGCAGGGCCATGCCGCCGGGGTAGCGCGTCGAACCCTGCACGCCGTCGAACGCGATCTCGACCACCTGCTCGGGCCGGAGTTTGACCACGTAGCCGTCCGTGGGGCCGTCGGCCAATTCCATGAAGCGCGTGGTCTGCCACTCCAGCATCGCGTCGGTCATTCCCTTGAACGTCTTGCCGAGCATGACGAATCCGCCCGTCGCCGGGTCCCGCGCGCCGAGGTGGATGTTGGAGAGCTTGCCGGTGCGACGGCCCGAGCCCCACTCGACGCCGAGCACGACAAGATCGAGCGTGTGCACCGGCTTGACCTTCAGCCAGCCCGCGCCACGGCGGCCCGCCTCGTACGGCGCGCTCAGCGACTTTGCCATCACCCCTTCGTGTCCGGCGTCGAGTGTGATGTCCAGAAATCGCTGCGCGGCATCGGCGTCGCCAGTGATGAGCCGGTCGACACGATGGGCCTTCGGCACGATGGCATCCAGGACGGCGACCCGCTCGCTGGCCGGCCGGTCCAGTAAGTCTTCGCCGTCCAGTTGCAGCAGGTCGAATACGAACACCGACAGCGGCTGCAACTCGCGGGCCTTGGCGATGTCGACGCTTCTCCCGAACCGCGACGCCGTCACCTGGAACCGGTGCGGACGCCCGTCGGGACGAAGTGCGATCGCCTCCGCGTCGGCGATCAGGTCGGTCACCGGCAGGGCCAACGTGGCCTCGACCACCTCCGGCAAGCGTTCGGTGACCTCGTCGAGGCTGCGCGTATAGATCGACACCGCGTCGCCGGTGCGGTGGATCTGCACCCGCGCGCCGTCCAGCTTGGCCTCGAAAACCGCTGTGCCGCCAAGGCGTTCGAGCGCCTCGCTGACACCGGTCGCGGTTTGGGCGAGCATCGGGCCCACCGGTCGGCCTACCTTGAGGGTGAACTGATCGAGCGCGGCCTCGTCTCCTGTCAGCGCGGCCGCCGCGACTGCGGGCAGGTCGCCGCCCAGCATGGCCGCGCGCCGGACCACCGGCGCCGCGATGTCCGCGGCCTTCGCCACCGCGTCGGCCATCACCCCGACCAGGGCGCCCTGGCGTAGTTCTCCGCCGAGCAAGCGGCGCACAAAGGTCTGCTCGGCCTCGGTGGCAGCGGCGAACAGGCCGTTGACGAGTGCGGCACGCCGCGCCTGTGAGCCCTTCCCGGCGACCTGGCCGATCTCGGTGAACGCGGCGTCGACCTGCGGCACGGTCAGCGACGGCTCAACCGCCGGCGGTGGCAATGAGCGCAGCGCGGCCCAGCCGACGCCGATCTGCCGTTGGGGCAGCTCACCGGACAGCCAGGACACCACCACGGCGACCAGCCTGGGGTCGCCCTCGGCGCCTGCGTGACGCAGCAGGTCGGCGATGCGGGATATCTTGGCCAGCCGCGCCGACGTCGCGCCGACCTCGGCTGACGCGGCGGCCACATCAATCAGCTGCACCAGCCCAGCCTGGCACGCCCGTCAGACATCTCCGAGCAGGTCGCTGAGGACGGCCGCCTCGGCCCGCAGGCTTGCGGCACGGTTGGTGTGGCCGCCTGCGGTGTAGTCCCTGGCAGCGGCCAGTCGTTCGTCGATCTCGGCGTGCACCAGATCGCGGATCTGCGTGTCGGACAACTCCCGGCGTGGCACCTCGGCGGCGCCGAGGCCGACGACGCCAGCCGCGATCGTCTCGCTTGACTGCGCGTCCAATAAGACGTCGTCTGGGGTCTCGGCGTTGTCTATCGCGCTCAACGCCGAGCGCAACGCCGAAACCCGGGCGGCGTCTCTGTCCTTGCGGGCGGACAGCAGCGCTTCGCGGAGCCTGGTCCGCCAAACAGTTGCATGTGACATGGCAGGCCAAAGTAGGCGCGAGCGTGCGCATTTGCACATGATTTTCGGCGTGTCGGTGTCCAGACACGCACGTTCGCGGGTGGTTGGGAGTTACTTGACGGCGAACGAGACCGTGTGCCAGCCAGTGGCACCGTCGGGAACCGGGTCGGCCTGATCGGACGTCTGGACGGCGCCGGTGTTGTCGGTGGCGCGCACCGAGACGGTGTGTGACCCGGGTCGGGTGGCCTGCCAGTTGAAGCTCCACAGCCGCCACGTGTCGCCGGAGTAGCCGGCGCCGAGATCGGCTGGCCGCCAATCGCCCTCGTCGATGCGGACCTCCACGGCGCGCACGCCACGGTTCTGCGCCCATGCGACGCCACCGAATGTGACGGGCCCCTGAGCGATCTCCTGTCCGCTGCGAGGCACGTCGATGCGCGACTCAGTCTTGATCGGCCCGCGCGGCGACCAGCCCAGCCGCGTCCAGTACGCCTCGGCCCGGTCGAATCGGGTCAGCTCCAAGTCGACGACCCACTTGGTGGCCGACACGTAGCCGTACAGGCCGGGGACCACCAGCCGCGCGGGGTAGCCGTGTTCGGTCGGCAGCGGCTGGCCGTTCATCCCGATGGCCAGCAGCGCATCGCGGTTGTCGGTGAGGGCATCGACCGGCGTTCCCGCGGTGAACCCGTCGATCGACATGGACAGCACCATGTCGGCGTCCGGATGCACGCCAGCCTCCGCCAGCAGGTCGCGCACCCGGTAGCCCGTCCACGCGGCATTCGAAATTAGATCGCCGCCAACGGGATTCGAGACGCACGTCAGCGTCACCAGCTTCTCGATGGCCTCGAACCGATCCAGATCGTCGAAGCGGTAGGTGATCTCGCGGTCTACCATGCCGTGGATCTTCAGATGCCAATCCGCCCGGCTCAACTGCGGCACGCTCAACGCGGTGTCGATCCGATAGAAGTCGGCATTGCTGGTGACGAACGACGGCAGCGCAACGCCTTTCGGCTGCACGGTCGGCGGCACCGGCGGAGCGGCAAGGTCGATCTGCGGCAAGGCGAACGCGTTGCGATCACCAGAGACCGACGACGTCAGGCGCGACAGCACGACGCCGCCCACGCCGCTGAGCGCGCCGAGCCCGAGAAAACCCAGCGTCACCAACGACAACCGGCGGCCGCGGTCGGCGGAGTCCTCGGTGTCCGTCTGCTCCGGCCCGTCGGTGAACCGCCCCGAGATGAGCAGCCGCAGCACCAAGACGCCGCAGGCCGTACCGACCACGGTGGGCACGATGTCCGCCCACGTCGCGCCGGCGCGCGAGAGCACAGCCGCACATCCCACGACTCCGGCGGCGACGATCGCGAGGCTGCCCACCGGGACCCTGCGCGTCTCCCATCGTGCGGCCACCGCGGCGATCAGGGCGATCACCCCGAGCAAGAGCACCGTCAGAAAAAGCTTGTCGGCGGTGCCGAACGTCTGGATCGTCCACTCCTTGACCGGCCCGGGTGTCAGGTCGATGACCGCCGAACCGACCGCAGTGCGGGCATCGGCCTGCGGGCCGAACGCGACGGCGACGAGTTGGGTGACGCCCAGTGCGACAGCCGCTGCGGCTACGCCCGCCAGCATCCGCGCTTCCCGCGATGTCATGCCGCAACGCTACCCATCCACCCGCCCGAAAGGCTTACCGAAAGATGACATATTGGCCAGCGCGACAGCAGATCCATCGCGAATCCCGCGCGATGCCCATTGCGACTTGTATCCGGCGCTGCCGCGGTCATCCTGCAAGTTGAGCCGCGGCGGAGGACAGTCACAAGATCACGAACGGTGGCGGCGCCGGTGAATCGTGGGCTCCCTTCAAGAGGTCACTCCAGGCCTGGCATGACATATATGGGAAAGCCCTACTACCCCGCGTGGTTGGACAACCTAGCTGAAGACGTCACGTTGGAGGCTGCGGCGATGAACGGCACGGCGCACGGTCCGGACGATGTTCGTTCCATCTTGGCCATCGCCCGAGATCAATATGAGAACCAGGAATTCAACTATGCCGGCCGCTGCGGCGAGAATAGTTTTCTCGAGGACTACACGTCATCAGTTCGCGGCATGCCTACTACGTTGTCGTGCTAGTCGACTTCAACGCACACGGGCAAACCCAGCATGTCGTGGTGAATCACCGGCCGCGCAGCGCCTTGCTGCAGTTTTCACGCTTGATGCTCGACAAATTCGCCGGGACTCCGCATGCGAAACACTGGGAAGGCACACCTTGAGGGCGAGACGACTCGCCGCACAAAGTTGGTGCTGGAAAGGATATGAGATAACGAGAGTCGTTGTGTCATAGCCAGATCGAGTTTCGTCGTGCCTGAAATGTACAGAGGCCCCGGTTCGTTACCGATCACAAACGCGAGAGTCGAGCGCCCGTCGACCTGGAGTGTTTGGCATCGGGCACGATCGGGTGGGCCGCGTCCAGGGTCCCCGCAGTCGCGTTCACGGACGAGTCGTTGAGGTAAGCCCCGATCCTCGGGTGTCGTGGAGTGGCCGGGAACAAACGGCTCCCTGGTGCAGTTGCACAAGCGCCGAACTGACGATAGGAGGTATGGGAATGCCCACTGACTACGACGCACCGCGCGTCAAGGATGCCGACGACGTGTCGGAAGAGTCACTGGAAGATCTGACGGCGCGCCGACATGCCGACACCGACGCCGCGGTGCTGGATGTCGAGGACGATGCCGCGGAGTCCTTCGTACTGCCCGACGCCGACTTGTCCGGCGAGGAACTGACGGTGCGGGTTGTGCCGAAGCAGGCCGACGAGTTCACCTGCTCGAGCTGTTTCCTGGTACAGCACCGTAACCGGCTGGCACTGCAGAAGGGCGACCAGATGATCTGCACTGACTGCTCGTAAGCGAGGTGCAGTGGATCACCCGCAATGTCGGGCGCTTATTCCCCGCTGAATAGGCCGGATTGCGCGCCGGGCGACGGCAGGTTGGTTGACGCTGACGCGTGACTGCTCAACACGCACCGGGCATTCTTGCGTAATGCGTCCCCTTCGGTACTCCATCAACGTCACATTGGACGGGTGCTGCGATCATCATGCGGTGATCGCGGACGAAGACTTGCACCGTCATGCGGCCGACAACCTCGACCGGGCCGATGCCCTGCTCTTTGGTCGGGTGACCTACGAAATGATGGAGGCAGCATGGCGGCCGCCGGCGCGGACCGGGGAGACGCCTGACTGGATGGAACCCTTCGCCCGCACGATCGACGCGGCAAAGAAGTACGTCGTGTCGTGCACCCTAGACCGGGTCGATTGGAACTCCGAGCTCGTGCGCGGGGATTCGATGAGTACGAGTTCGTGGTGCACCCCGGCTAGCCGGCCATGGACCGACGTTGTTCGCGGGGCTATCGAAGCGTGTCGACTTGAGGCTCGTAAGCTCACCTCGGGTGCGGTGGCGATGCGGTATGAGCCGAGGAGGTAGCGATGCACGCACCGCGAAATGCGTTGCGCCGCAGAGATGTTACCGATGACTGCACTTGACGTCAGTGGCCGAGGTGTATCTGGGCGCCGCGGGCCCGAAGTTGTTCGAACGTGTAACTGAATTCGCCTCGGCGTCCGACGGAAACGACATAGCGGTCCTGGCCTTCGGTGACTGGGAAGCTGAAGGAAAAAGTGCAGTTGGCAGTGCTGCCCTTGCCCTGACCAAGCGTTGTGCTGGCAAGGATTTCACCCTTACCGTTTTTGACGGTGACGGGAGTATCGCGGCCGATGTCGGAGTATCCCTCCGCTCCTTCGCATGATTCCCCCTCCGATGCGACGGCGCCCACCCCGGTACTGTCGATGAGTACGAAAGTCCCTGACACCGTGGCTGTTTCGAGTAAGCGGAAGCCTTGGGCGAATTGTGGGCAGAAGGCTTTGACGGCGATCTCGTCGGGCAACATGCCTTGTTGCGGCGCGCCATCCTCCAGCTGTCGACATATCTGCCTCCCGCGGGCGACGGCGTTGGCGTCAGAGTTGAACCGGGATGCCAGCCCGGCATCCTTCAGCGCTGAGAGGTACCCGGCTTCAGGCGCGGGCGTTGGCCTACGACCTGCCAGCAATAGCCATACCACCGCTGTAACCATGACGATGATTGCAGTCATCGCCCCCGTAGCGAGCCACGTCGAGCGAATACCCGACCGGCCGTACGGCAACTCGGCGTAGTCCGGCAGCATGTGGCCGCCGGTTGGGTCTGT
>JAJKIB010000307.1 GCA_021154745.1 Mycobacterium sp. | reverse complement strand
CGGCGGGTCGATATACAACGCGTAGGTCGTGACGCGATCGCTGACCCGGCGCGGGTCGTTATCGAGCAGGTTGGCCGCGACGATCTCGAAGTCGTTGTATGACGTGTGGGTGAAGGCGCCTTTGCCGTTACAGTCACCCATTGCCCATATGTGGCCGACGTTCGTCCGTAATTTGTCATCGACGACGATGTAGCCACGCTTATCGGTTTTTATCCCGGCTTTGTCCAGGCTGAGATCGTCGGTGTTGGGCTGACGGCCCACCGCAACCAATAGGTGGGTTCCGGTGATCGGCTCGGCGCCATCGCGGGGAGTCACCTCAAAACCGTTACTACGCTTGGCGAATTGAATTGCGTTGGCGTCGACCAAGACATCGATGCCTTCGGCTTCCAGGATGTCCTTGATGGTGGCGGAGACGTCTTCGTCCTCTCGGGACGTCAACCGCGGACCCTTCTCGATCACGGTGACCCGTGCGCCGAAACGGCGGTACATCTGTGCGAACTCCAGCGCGATGTAGCTGCCGCCGATGATCACCAGATGTTCTGGCACGGTGTCGAGTTCGAGGATCCCGACGTTCGTCATGTAGTCGATGTCCGACAGTCCCGGCATGTCCGGCGCCACCGCACGGCCCCCGACGTTGAGGAAGAACTTGTCGGCCTCCAGCACGCGCCCGTCGACGCTGATCGTGTGGGCATCCTCGAAGCGGGCATGGCCGCGGATGAACGTGCAGCCGTTCATCGCCTGCAGCCACGACTCAACGCCACTGCGGTCGTCGAGCATGACCTTGTCCTTGCGGGCCTTCACCTTCGCCATGTCGACCGTGACGTCGCCTGTGCCGACGCCGTATTCGGCCCCGCGCCGGGCCAGGTGGGCGGCGTGCGCGCTGGCCACCAACGTCTTGGTTGGGATACAGCCAGTGTTGACGCAAGTGCCGCCGACCAGTTTTCGTTCGATCACCGCGACGGTGTGTCCGGCTTCGGTCAGTCTGCCTGCCAGCGGCGGGCCGGCCTGTCCGGCCCCGACGATGATCGCGTCGAATTTCTCTGCCATGAAAGACGACTCAGACTAGTGGAGCGAAGCTGACGAGAAACACGACAAGGAGTCCACCGCCGACGGCGACGACATCTTCGCCGATGGCGACCGGCCGGTCACGACCGCCGTTGGCGGCGACCAGCCGTGTACGGCCCTCGGCGCCACCCAACGTGCCGAGGACGGCGCCGATGACGCCGGCGCCCAGACCGATGAACGTGTGATGCGACGGGCTGCCGATGACGGCGCCGGCGAACGCGCCCATGATGAGTCGCGTGATGAACTGGGGCGGCGTCTTACGGCTCGGTGTCTTCGGCAGCTGGTCGGTGACCAGTTCCACCACGAGGAAAATCGTCAGGACCGTGACGGTGATCGGATGTGCTACCCACTCCGACCACTTGCCGCCGACGTCGATCCAGCCCAGGAACGCTCCCCAGGCCACTACCGCCGGAGCCGTCAGCGCTCGCAGACCGGCGATCACACCGATCAGCAGAGCAAGCACGATAACGACGACCTGGGTCATGTAAACCTCCCGACCGGTGGAAACGACACCCGGACGCTAACACGCGTCGTGGCGAAGAACCGGTCGAATCAGAAGCGGCAGAACCGGATGTCAGACGCCAGAATCGCCTTGGCACCGATCGCGGCGAGTTCGTCCATGATCGAGTTGACATCTCGGCGTGGGACCAGTGCCCGCACGGCTACCCACGCTGGATCGGCAAGCTGGGCGATCGTTGGCGATTCGAGACCGGGAGTGACCGCGGTGGCGTCATCGAGCACGCTGCGGGGACAGTCGTAGTCCAGCATCAGATATTGCTGTCCGAACACCACACCCTGCACCCGACCGGCCAGCTGGTCACGGGCGGCGGCGTTTTCGTCGCTCGGCGCCTCACGCTCGATGAGAACCGCCTCCGAATCGCATAGCGGTTCACCGAACGCCACCAGGTCATGCAGGCCGAGCGTGCGACCGGAACCCACCACGTCGGCGATCGCGTCAGCGACACCGAGCTGCACCGAAATCTCGACGGCGCCGTCGAGCCGGATCACCGTGGCATCAATCCCACGTCCTGCCAAGTCTTTTCGCACCAGATTCGGAAACGCGGTGGCAATCCGCTTGCCCGCAAGGTCCTCGACACGCCAGGGTCGCCCCGCGGGCGCCGCATAGCGGAAGCTCGACGACCCGAAGCCGAGCGCGAGCCGCTCATGAACTGGCGCGTCGGATTCCTGCGCGAGGTCGCGACCGGTGATGCCGAAGTCGAGCTGTCCCGATCCGACGTAGATCGCAATGTCCTTGGGTCGCAGAAAGAAGAATTCGACATTGTTGACGGGATCGACGACGGTCAGGTCCTTGGGATCAGTTCGCCGCCGGTAGCCAGCTTCCGACAGGATCTCGGCGGCCGGCTCGGACAGCGTGCCCTTGTTGGGTACGGCGACCCGCAGCATGCCGTTCATAGTTTGGCGTACACGTCGTCGAGGGTCAGACCCCGCGAGATCATCAGCACCTGCGCCCAGTACAGCAACTGGCTGATTTCGCCGGCCAGTGCGTCGTCGCTCTCGTGTTCGGCGGCCAGCCACACCTCGCCGGCCTCTTCGAGAATCTTCTTGCCCAGCCCGTGCACACCGCCGTCGAGCGCGGCGACGGTGCCGCTACCGGCCGGCCTGGTCCGCGCGCGCTCGCTCAATTCGGCGAACAGGGCTTCGAAGGTCTTCACGGCCAGAAATTGTCCCATGCGGTGTCGAAATTACCGTGACCGGCCACGTAATGGCCACGGGATAATGGGGATGTGACGGGGGCCATGCGGTACGACGCCGAAGGTCGGCGGACTTTTGCCGCGGCCTGCGAGCAACACGCTGACGATGTCTGCGTTCGCGTCCACCCGGCAATGCCAGCGACGACCTACCAATCCACTGTTGCCGCCGTGACGGCACTACACGTCGCGGCCTCCGGCACCGGAGATGTGTTGGCTACCCGCATTCGTTCGACTGCTTCCACCCTGTGGTCTGCTGCAGATCGCTATTCGCAGACGGAAACCCAGTCGGCCGACGCGCTCGCTGCGAGTATCGACACCGAGTCGCTGTAATCGTTCCCCCGCCAAGTTCGGGGTCTGCACCGCTGCCCTCCCTCACTCTCTCTCAAATCCAGGCATGCGACACTGATCATCTCGACACGGCGGCGGCGCACTGGACCGCGACAGCAAACCGATGGCGAGACGGTTTCACCGCGATGAGCTCCGGTATATCGCGACCAGGTGGTACCGCACGGGAAGGTCCCGCCGCCGATGCGGCATCCATGCGCAGCGATCGCGATCGGGTTCAAGTTCTCGATCTCGTCGACAGACTGCACGAAGCAGCGTCAATCGCACGTACCGGAGCAGCCGACCTATCGGAGGCGAGGTCTCGCGCGCTGGCTTCGGGCGACAGCGCTCAACGGGCAGGTTTCTCGGTCTCCGAGGACCTTTCGGTGCGTGACACACTTTCCGTTCCGTCGAAGCCGATGCGGTTGATGCGGGATGTGCAGGCGCAAGTCGTCGCTGCCGACATCCGCGCCCAGTCGACGATTCTCGCCGCGACCGATCAGTCCATCACGTCAAACCTGAGCACCATCACCGCAGGATTCACTGGCTTCACATTCCCGGAGGCACCACCGAGGGAACCGCCTCCGCCACCGGTACCGATGCCGCCTTACCAGCCGAAGGTGTGGGGTGCCTGCAAGCTCAGCGGAGCCGATCCGAACAAGGTCGTGCGCACGTTTTACCGGGCACCTATTACCGCCGGATTCAACACACTTCCGGGAGGCGATAGCCAGCTCTACTGCGGCAACGACAAGTACGGATTCCTACACATCGCCAAGGATCACGGGCAAGACGGGCAAAACGTCGCGATGAGCCGCTTTCCCGGAGCGGGAAACTGGCGCGATCTGGCCGATTATGCAATCAGCGCGACGCTGGCGAATCCGGAGCGAGTCGAGTACCGCCAAGACAGCGACACTTTTACCGTGTACCGCGATATCTACCGAATCACCGACGACGGACCCGCCTATGCGTTCACCTGTCGGGTAGCTATCTCGGCAAGCGACGGAAAGATCATCACAGCCTTCCCGCAAACGACGAAGTAAGGAGGTGCGACATGACAGAACATCCGCGAAGTTACACCGAGCGTTGCGCCGTGATCGCCGACAAGCTTGAGCCCCATTTTCATGTTAGCTCCCTGGTACCGACGACTAACGAACCCGCAATCGAGCCTGACTTGTTTCAAAACTCACTGATGTGCAGCTGGGGTGACCCCGCGACGGGCGACAACAAACTTTTCGTGTACATCCATCAAGTGCCCAACGGCGACCGCGAAGCCGATAGATTGCGCGAGATGATCATGGACGAAGCGCCACCCAGTCAGGATCGACATGCGCCGGAAGCCGTGGCGTACGAGATTCACGACCATCGGCCAGGTGAGTACGTGTTCGTGCTCAACCACGTCGGGCGCTTGACCGCAATCGTTTCGAATTGCGTCGTCAGCATTTCACCGACGCCAGTGACGATCCCGCTGAACCAACTCTCTGAAGCCGCGCTAGACATCGGGCGCAGCGTCGGCTGTTCGCGGTACGTCAACGATTTTCAGCCGCCCGCAATAGACACCAATCGCGACTTCGGGGGGTGGACCACCGCCGACGGTCTGAGCTATGACCCTAGAACGCCGCCGCAGCCCTAATCGTGCCGTCAGTGCGGGGCGGGATGCGCCTCGTGATGCCAGGCTTCGCGATGCATGTCTTCCAAATGCTTGCCCTTGGTTTCTTCCACCCACCGCCACACGAACAGCCCGGAGAGAATTGCGCACAGCGCATAGAACCCGTAGGCCACTCCGAGCAAGTCGCGCAGCGATGGGAACGTGACCGTGATCAGCCAGTTCGCCGCCCACTGCGCAGCGGCCGCCAACCCGAGCGCGGCCGCCCGGATGCGGTTCGGGAACATCTCGCCAAGCAGCACCCACACCACCGGCCCCCACGACATGCCGAACGCCACCACGAACAGGTTGGCTGCGACTAGCGCGACCGGCCCGGCCACGTCGCCCAGATGCGGCTTGCCGTCGACCAGCGGGGCGGTGCCGAAGATCACGGCCATTGTGCCCAGCGTGACCGCCATGCCTGTCGAACCGATCAACAGCAGCGGCTTGCGCCCGATCTTGTCGATCAGAGCGATCGCGATCAGCGTCGTCAAGATGTTGGTGATCGACGTGATCACCGTGATCGTGAACGACGAACTCTCCTTGAAGCCGACGGCCTCCCACAGCACGTTGGAGTAGTAGAAGATCACGTTGATCCCGACGAACTGCTGGAATACCGACAATCCGACGCCCACCCACACGATGCCGTACAGGCCGCCGACGGGCTTCTTCAGATCACGCCACGACGGCGGCTTGTCGGACTTGAGCGATTCCTGGATCCGGGTGATCGTCAGCTCGAGGTTCTTCTCACCGAGCAGCATGCCCAGCACGCGGCGGGCCTCCGGAATCCGGAAGGTCGCAACGAGGTAACGCGGTGACTCGGGAATCGTGTAGGCCAGCGCGCCGTAGACAACGGCCGGAACGGCCATGATGAGGAACATCCACCTCCAGGCCTCCAGCCCCAGCCAGAGGTCTTCGCGTGACCCGCCGGCCAGCTGTGCCAGTCCATAGTCGATCGCCAGTGACAGAAAGATGCCGGTGACGATCGCCAGCTGCTGCAGCGATCCGAGTCGTCCGCGGATACGCGGTGGCGATGTCTCGGCGATGTAGGCGGGGGCGATGACGGAAGCGACACCCACGCCGAAGCCGCCGACGATCCGGAAGACGACCACCAGCCAGATGCTGTTCGCCAGGCCGGTGCCGATCGCACTGATGAAGAACAGCAGCGCGGCGATCCGCATCACCTGCAGCCGGCCGATCTTGTCGGCCAGCCTGCCGGCGGTCATCGCGCCGGCCGCCGCACCCAAAAGCGCAGACGCCACCGCGAGACCCAGCGTGTAGTTGTCGACCTGGAAGTGGTCCTGCAGCGCCGACACCGCCCCGTTGATGACCGCGCTGTCGTAGCCGAACAACAGTCCGCCCAAAGCAGCGACGGACGCGATCAGAACTACGCGTCCGCTGTGCTCCGACTCCTCGTAGTCCAAACCAGATACAGAATCACCGACGGGTCCGTGTGCCATGTGACGCCCCTTCCGCAGCATTGCGTGATGAGAATCACATTCAATCACCGACGCCCACGTCAGGCGGTGCGTTCCCCAAACTGTGTGAGTTCGGCATGCATGCGCCGCAGATCGGCAACGTCGATGCTCGCGAGCGAGTTCACATGCCGCCGCCGCGGGCCGATGGGCACCACTACGTCGTTGGGTACCACCAATACCGGGCACCCTGCACCCTCCGCTGCCGCCGTGCCTGTCACCGAGTCCTCAATTGCCAGGCAGAGATCCGGCGGCAGATCCAGCAACGCGGCCGCCCGCAGATAGGCATCGGGTGCGGGTTTGCCGCGCGGCACCTCGTCGGCGCAGACGGTCGCCGAAAAATACTGGCGGCCAATGCTGTTGAGCGCTCGGTCGGTGAGCTCGCGTTGGGTGTTGGTAACCAGCGCCATCGGAGTTCCTTCGGCGGCAAGCGCGTCCAATAGTTCAGGTGCGCCGTCGCACCACGGCAACCCCTCGTCGAACAAGTCCGCTGTGTAGTCGTGCAGCCAGCGGATGGACTCGGCCATTGCGACCGGATCCAGCTTCAGGCCCAGGTCGGTATAGACCGTCTGAATGGTGTCCTGGGCGGAGCCGCCGACCATCGATGTGCGCACTTGTGCGGTCAGCCGGCCGCCGAGCTGTTCGTAGAGCGCTGCCAGCGAGATATCCCAGAGCTTTTCGGAGTCGACGAGCGTGCCATCCATGTCGAACAGCACCGCCTGCATGTCAACGATTCTGTCATGGGGCCCACGTACGGTGAAAATCATGACCATTCTTGTGACCGGAGCCACTGCAAACATCGGCCGACGCATCGTTGGTCACCTGATCGACCTGGGCGCCAACGATATCCGCGCACTGACCAAGGATCCCGCGAAGGCAGACCTGCCTGACGGCGTTCAGCCCATCACCGGTTATCTGGGCGACCCGGAATCGCTGCCGGCAGCTCTCGATGGTGTGGACCGGATGTACTTGGCGCCGCTGCCCAAGACGTTGGATGTCACTCTCGAGCT
>JAJKIB010000306.1 GCA_021154745.1 Mycobacterium sp. | reverse complement strand
CGGCCTCGAGTGCGCTGTGATCGACGTGAGACGACACCGATGCTCGATTCGGAAAGGGATGTGAACCGTGGCAGCCGCACGCACTGAATGTGTCAGTCCAACCGGGGATCCGGCAATCGCCACCCGCTTCGAACGTGATGTGATCCCGCTGATTGAGCTCCTCCGTCGGCGCGCCATTCGATTCACTTCCACTCCCGCGGATGCCGAGGACCTGCTGCAGGAAACCTTGCTCAAAGCCTACGCCGGCAGGCATTCATTTCAGCAGGGCACGAACCTGAGTGCGTGGCTGTTCCGAATCATGACCAACACATACATCAGCAGCTACCGACACAAGAAGCGCCAACCGGCGCAGTGCCCGACCGACCAACTCAGCGACCGACAGCTGGCAGCCAGCGCCGCGCATTTGCCGGCGGCCCTATGGTCGGCCGAAGACCAGGCGCTCGCCACGCTGGCCGACCCTCGAATCAAGGCGGCAATGCAAGCGCTGCCCGAAAAGTTCCGGATTGCCGTCTACTTCGCCGATGTCGCCGGTTTCTCCTATAAGGAGATCGCCGGAATCATGGACACCGAAGAGGGAACGGTCAGTTCACGGATCAGCCGCGGACGACAACGGCTGCGCACCCTGCTAACGGACGCGCCCAGCTAGCGGCAGGCCGACAACGGTTCGCGTCACCGGGTGGTGGGAGTCGAACGGCGCCCAACTGTCACTCACACCAGGCTCGGTGGCACCGCCCGCACCAGACTCCGACTGACGGCCACTTCAGAGGGAGAAGGCGATGAACCAGGCGGTTGGTCACGAGTTCGGCTTTGCCCCAACGCCTTCAGCCTGGCGTGGTCACCCCGCATCGGAGCACTGTGCTCGTTGACGTCTCACCCGGGTGAAATACATCGCCGGACGAGGACAACTCACCCCTCGGGCACAGACAGTGGTCGCTGACGAACGGAGAGAGAACATGGTGCACAACCAAATCGCAGGCTTGACGGCTGATGAACTGAGAAGCTCCCGGACGAGCGCCACCGCGGCACTGATCGCGCGGTACGGCCTGGTCATCGTCCTGGCGTGGTTCGGCGCCATGAAGTTCACGTCCTATGAGTCCCACGGCATTTCACATTGGGTGGCCAACAGCCCCTTCTTGGGCTGGGTGTACAACCTCATGTCCATCGACGCCTTTGGTCGATTGAACGGATCAGTAGAATTGATTACTGCTGCACTACTGGCCGTCAAGCCGTGGTGGCCGAAGGCTTCCGTGGTGGGCGGCATAATCGCTTCGCTGTTCTTCGTGACCACGCTGAGCTTCATGGTCACCACCCCAGGTGTCGGCGAGGCGTCTGCCGGTGGCTTCCCCGTCTTATCCGCCGACGGGGAGTTCTTGATGAAAGACATCGCACTGATCGGCTTAGCGCTGTGGCTGCTGGTAGATGCCATCGACGCGACCCGCAAGCAGCCGATCGTCGCCGAGACGGATTGACGCCTCTCGCTGATGAACTCGCATCCGCCGACCGAGCCGCTGAAGGGCAGCCAGGCGCCGTCGCGGCCACACCCGCCGCATCGCTGCGTGCTACCCAGCCAGGAGCCGCGATGACACCGGCAGTCAGCGACCACTACGACCTCATCGTCGTCGGCGCAGGCTCCGGGGGATATGTGGCAGCCATCCGCGCCGCCCAGCTCGGCATGACCGTCGGGATCGTCGAGGAACGCTACTGGGGTGGAGTGTGCCTGAACACGGGCTGTGTTCCGTCAAAAGCGCTGCTGCGCAACGCTGAGATCGCCTCCATCGTCACCCAGCAGTCCGCCACATTCGGCATCGCCGGCGACTTCAGTCTCGACTACTCCCGCGCGGTGTCGCGCAGCCGTGAAGTCGCCGACGCCCGGGTCCGCGGAGTGCATTTTCTGATGCGTAAGAACAACGTCACTGAGATCGACGGGCACGGCCATTTCACCGGCCCGCACAGCCTCCAGGTGGACCTGCGCGAGGGGAGCACACGATTGGTGACCTTCGACCACGCCGTCGTGGCGACCGGATCCCGGGTGCGCATGCTGCCCGGAGTTGTCCTCAGCGACAACATCGTCACCTACGAACAGCAGATTCTCAGCGCCGAACTGCCCGAGTCCATCGTGATCATCGGCGGCGGCGCCATCGGCATGGAATTCGCCTACATCCTGCACAGTTATGGCGTCGGCGTCGAAATCCTGGAATTCAGTGACCGCGTCCTTCCTAACGAGGATGCCGACGTCTCACGAGAATTGCAGCGCCACTACCGGCGTCGCGGGATATCGATTCACACGTCGGCGCGTGTGGACAGCGTGACCGACCACGGCGAACACGTCACCGTCGGCCACACCGGCGCTGACGGAACATCGGCTACCACGCAGGCAGCGCGTGCCTTCATCTGCATCGGATTTTGCCCCAACGTCGAAAATATCGGCTTGGACGCCGCTGGAATACGTGTTGCCGCCAATGGTGCAATCGACATCGATGACTACATGCGAACGTCTGCGACGCATATCTGTGCTGTCGGCGACGTCACCGCCAAAGTTCAACTCGCCCATGTCGCTTCCGCACAAGGTGTGATCGCCGCCGAAACCATCGCGGAGGTGCAGACGATGCCGCTGGACTACCGGATGATGCCGCGAGTGACGTTCTGCCAACCCCAAGTCGCCAGCTTCGGCTTCACCGAAGAGCAGGCCCGCGCCGCCGGTCACCGCGTACGGGTCGCCGTCTTCCCGATGCAGGCCAGCGCCAAGGCCCACGGACTGGGTGAACGCGGCGGTTTCATCAAAGTAGTTGCCGACGAAGCGCATGGCGAGCTTCTGGGAGCGCATCTGGTGGGCAGCGAAGTCAGTGAACTCCTGCCCGAGTTGACGCTGGCGCAGCTGTGGGACCTCACCGCCGCCGAGCTGGCACGAAATGTACACACCCATCCCACACTCGGCGAAGGACTACAGGAGTGCTTTCACGCCCTGACTGATAAGGCCATCAACCTGTAGGGAAACTGCGCGGGCAGCTGGTCGCTTGATAGCGGTCCGGCGCCGTCGCCGGCGAGCAATATCTAACGCCGTCTTGCGGCAGCGATCGATTGACCGCCAATCCGCCTGGCTGAGCGCGGGTTTGAGTGCGCCATCCGCAGATTTGGACGAACGGTGCGCAAGCGTGTCTTAGGGTCGCGACAACTCAGCAGTCCACCGTGTGGTTAGGCGTGTTTCCGGGCCCGTCCGCAAGCGCTGACTTACGCGATCAAGATACCGAGCGCAACCCAATCGTGCCCACCACCGGCATTACCCATCTCCACTCACACGGGCGCTTCGGTTCACTGCGCCCCATTACTCACCCGGGTGAGTAATGGGGCGGGGTGATGACAGCTCATCCTGTCTGGCTGCAGTCTTCAGTAGGCCGATCCCGGCCGATCGTCGGCCCGTGTCGACGACACCATCGCAGATTTGGCACCACGGCACGGCATGAAAACGCAACCCACTTCGGGCGAACACCGAACCGCACAGATAGGGAACATGAATTGAACGACACCAAGCATTCCGCTGAAGATCTGGCGATTCTCGCGCAGCTCAACAATGACTACGTCCACTCTGACCAGTTCAACGATGTCCAGCGTTTCAGCGAGTTTCTCGCCGAAGACTTCATCGTGCAGACGCCGGGCGTCACCCGCAACCGCGAAGAGTTCCTCGAGTACATCGCCAAGCCGCGTCCCTTCAAGGATCTCGCTGTGCACGACGTCAACATCCGCATCCTCAGTGACGTTGCCCTGATCCACGCCCGCGCCACATACACCATGCTCGTCGACGGAGCGCACCAAGAAGCTCTGTACACGGACACATATCAGAAGCGTGAGGGCACCTGGGTCTGTGTCGCAGCCTGTGCGATCGCTCCGGGCGCTTAACCGGCCCACCCGCGTGTTCACGCCCGAATTCCTCGACAGCCCTGATACGGCGAGTCGTCGATACGAAGAACAGCGGTCCAGCCGGAGCCGTCACGGAATACCAAGAAAGCAAGCGTGATATGCATTTCAAAGGCAAGAAGGTCGTTGTTGTCGGCGGCAGTGCCGGCATAGGACGACAGGTCGCGGTCGATGTCGTCGACCACGGCGGCAGCGCGGTGATCATCGGAGGCTCGAACGCCCGTGTCAACGACACCGTCGCCGACCTGGCGAGCCGGCGTGGTCAAGCCTGCGGCATCACCGCCGAGCTGACAGATCGCGCTGCGGTCGCCGATGTTCGACACGCGCTTTCCGCGCATCACAGCGACGCGACACTGCTCGTCAACGCCGCCGGATTCTTCATCCCGAAACCGTTTCTCGAGTACGACCACCGGTCCTACGACTCGTACATGGAGCTCAACTACGCATTGTTTTTCCTGACGCAGACCGTCGTCGAGGGGATGGTCGCGCGCGGGGAGGGCGGCTCCATCGTCAACATCGGCAGCATGTGGGCCCATCAGGCCGTGGGGCTGACCCCATCGTCTGGGCACTCGATGCAAAAAGCCGGGTTGCACGCCCTCACCCATAACTTGGCCATCGAGCTTGCCGGGCACAAGATCCGCGTCAACGCGGTGGCACCGGCCGCGGTCAAGACCCCCGCTTTGGAGCGGTGGGTACCGAAGGACGAGATCGACACGACGCTGGATACTTTCGCGCCGCTTCATCCCCTGGGACGAGTCGGCATCCCCGCCGACGTCGCCAACGCCGTCACGTATCTGCTCTCTGATCAGGCCAGCTGGATCACCGGCGCGATACTCAACGTCGACGGCGGATTCATGGCCGGGCGCAACTAAACGAAGGAGGTCCTGGTCCGGGAGGAAACACCGCGGAACATTATGGCGCACTGGGCAATCAACCGCGCACTGAACCTAGGAGCATCGGTGTCACAGGACTACCACAACAACCCAGCGGTGTTCGACGCGTCGAACACCGAGCAGTATCACCTCACCCAGGACACCACGATCAAGCGTTCAGGCGCAGCGACAGCAGGCCACGACTTCGGATACGACCCGGCACACCAATGGCGCCACGCCACCCGGGAGCTCGTGCTGACCGGAGCCACCGCGCTGGCCGCGGCCGACGAGCCGCAAGCGCAAAGCTTGATCTCGATCACGTTGACCGGCAACGCCTTATCGAACGACCTGTTGCTCGCCGAGACCGGCACCATCGTGTTGACATCACCCCGCGACCACTCACACCCGCGCAGCCACCCGATGAGGGTGCTACCGATGCGACTCGACACGCTCAGCGAACTGCCCGCGATCCGTGTTCTCGGACATGACGTGACCGAGCCGATACGGCTTCGCCTGGTGGTCGAATTGACCGCTCGCAACCCGCACACGGCCGCTACGGCGGTGATGACCTGCCAGTACGATTCCATCCCCCTCGATGCGCAGACCCCGCTCGCGGTACTGGACTTCCAGCTACAGCACCGCGAACCGCATTTGTAGCGACCACACGAGCCCACCATGCGCCATGTCTTGTTAGACCTTGTTAGACCACCAGCCCGGCACACTCGCCTGCGCTGGAACGAAAACTGCACAGTCCACCGTTGAAGACAGCCTCGAGTCTCGCCGGACGGTCCGACGGAAGCGAGTCGTCATAAATGGTTGAGCCGCAACCATATACAGCTGTATGCAGTGAATATCGGAAGTGAGAGTAGATATGACTGACCAAGAGTTCGACGTGGTCGTTGTAGGCGGCGGTGTGGGTGGTGTGGCCGCCGTGCGCAATCTTGCGTCGGCCGGCCTCTCGGTAGCGCTTGTCGAGGACCGTCTCGTCGGCGGGGAGTGTCGCTACTGGGCCTGCAACCCGACCAGAACACTGGTTCGCCCCATCGAGGTGTTCAATCTGGCCAAGGCGGTACCTGGTGTGCGCGAGGCTGTTTCGGGTGAAAGCTTGGACGTCTCGGCCGTTTTCGCGAAACGCGACGCGATTGTCGAGCATCTGTCGGATCAAAGCCAAGTGTCGTCGTTGCGGCGGGCTGGTGTCGCGGTGTTTCACGGGTTCGGCCGGTTGGCTGGCCACCGGGTGGTGCGTGTGGCCTCTGCCGAAGACACCGAAATCATTTTGACGGCGAGGCATGCGGTCGTCGTGGCCACCGGCACTCGCCCTAACGTCCCGGAGGTGGCGGGCTTGGCCCAAGCGCGCCCGTGGACCAATCGGGATCTGGCGACGATGACACAGGTGCCGCCTCGCGCGCTCCTGGTGGGCGGCGGCGTGGTCGGTGTCGAGTTCGCGACCATATTGGCTGGTTTGGGCTCTGCGGTAATACTTTTGGTCCGCGGGGAGTCCCTGCTTCACAAATGCGAGCCCGAAGCGGGCGAGCTGGTCGAGCAGTCGCTGCGAAGCAAAGGCGTCAAGATTCACTTCGAAACGGAGTTGTCAGCAGTAGCCCGCCCTGCCGCGGGCGGACCCGTGACCGCAACATTTCACCAGCAAACTGTCGAGGTCGACGAGATCGTGCTGGCGACCGGCCGGCGCGTCAACACCGACAACATCGGACTGGAAACAGTTGGCCTGCCGGTCGGCGGTTTCGTTTCTGTGAACGATCATCTACAGGCGATCGGCGTCGCCGGCGGCTGGCTCTACGCCGTGGGCGATACCACTGGGCGTGCTCTGCTGTCGCACATCTCCACGTATCACGGTCGCGTCGTGGCCGACATCATCGCGGCCCGCGCCGCGGGCCGAGAACTGTCGGAGAACGAATTGTCTGTCCGCGACAGCGGCAGTGTTGCGCAAGTCATCTTCACCGACCCTCAAGTAGCCGAGGTGGGGCGCACGGAAAGTCAGGCTCGGGCAGCAGGGTTCTCGGTACGGACGCGAACCGCCCGCTATCCGGAGGCAGTGTCACGCCTGGCGCTTTTCCGGGACGGTTTCGAGGGATGGGCGAAATTGGTCATTGACGCCGCCACCAACACGCTGCTCGGAGCGACGTTCGTCGGGCCGGAGTTCTCCGAGCTGGTGCAAGCCGCCACGGTCGCTGTCGTCGCGAAGGTCCCCACCGGTCTGCTGCGCCATGCTGTCGCGCCGCACCCGACGGTCAATCAGGTTTGGGATCCGCTGCTCGCCGAGGAGTCCGAACTTGTCCATTGATGCAAATCCGGAGGCCCTCCTCGTGGGACCGGTTTGGCGATCAGGAGGAAGCGATGGGTAAGAGCACTCACGTCCAGGTGGTGCCGGGGACCGACGAGCTGATCACCAAGCGACTGCGGTTGCGCCCGTGGACGGTTGATGACGCCGACGCGGCTCTGGCCATTTTCGGCCAACGCCAAGTCGCGCGGTGGCTCGCCCCGGCGATGCCGCGCGTGGCCGATCGTAACCAGATGCGGCTGCTGCTGGCCCGTTGGATCGCTCAACACGACGAAGCCGGACGGCCGCTGGGCCGCTGGGCGATCGAGAGCCGTGACAGCGGCCTCGTCGTCGGCGCCGTCGCCCTGCTGCCGTTGCCACCCGGCTGCACCGACCTGGAAATCGGTTGGCAAATCACCCCTGCGGCATGGGGACACGGTTACGGCGCCGAGGCCGGTCACGCGGTGGCGCACCAGGCGTTCGCCAACGGGGTGTCGGACGTGTTCGCCGTTGTGCGCCCGGGCAACACCCGCGGCGTCGCGACCGCACGGCGCGTCGGAATGGAGTGGGTCGGCGAGACCGATAAATACTACGGCCTCACTCTGCAAATCTATCGTCTCACCGCAGCCGATCTGGACTATCCCGAACCGAGCGCGGGTGTACTCCGGTACTAAATCCGCCGGCATCGGGCGGATTCCGTTGCGGCAGTGTCCATGTAGGTATCCTCTGCAGCCTGCTCTCTTTCTGGTCGTGCGTCAGCAAGGCATCGCCACAGGCACCAGCCAGGGGCTGTCACGGATCGCAGCTGTTACGTGAGGTGCTGCGCGGCAAGGCTTCAGATAATCTCGGCAGAACGGGATGGTCCAAGACGGCCGGTGCGTTCTCATTGTTATGCCGACTGGAATCGTGTTGTTTCCCAACCCGCAAGCCGTCAATCGTGTCGATGACGTGGTGGCGCAGGCGACCCGTGCCTACGAACTCGGCGTCCGCCAGGTGTGGGTGAGCCAGCAAAACGATCATGACGCGATCGCCCTCGCAGCGGTGGTCGGTGCGGCCGTCCCGGGGCTCGGCGTCGGCACGTCGGTGGTGCCGATCAACCCGCGTCACCCGCTGATCATGGCGTCGTTGGCGCAGACCGCGCAAGCTGCCTCACACGGAAACTTCAGCCTCGGAGTGGGTCTCGGCTCGCATCAGCGTGAGCGGCAGGCGTTCGGGACGTCGTGGCCGAACATGATCACACGCCTTCGCGAGCACCTGACGGTGCTGAGGTCGATCTTCGATACCGGAGCGGTGGACTTCAGCGGCAGCGAGATCAGCGCACGGCCCGGATGGCCGGTGCGCGTCGCCGGCGGCACGCCGGTCCCGGTGTATGTGGCCGCGATGGGCCCAAAAGCGCTGCAGGTCACCGGCGAACTGGCAGATGGCACCCTGCCCTACCTCGCCGGTCCTCGCACCATCGCAGAGTTCATCGAACCTGTCATCTCGAAATCGGCTGCCGAGGCCGGCCGCGGCAAACCCAGGATCATCGCGCAGGTGCCCGCAATCCTGTCCGACAACGTTGATGCGGCCAGAAGTTTCGCGGCCGAGCAGCTGAGCTTCTACGAGACCATTCCGTCGTATCAGAAGGTCATTGCGCGCGAGGGTATCGCCGGCGCAGCAGACCTCGCCGCGGTGGGTTCAGCGGAATCGGTCAGGCGTCAGCTTCAGACCTATCTGGATGCGGGCGCGACTGATGTGGTGCTGAGCGGGCTGGCGTGGACGGATACCGCTGTGGCCGAGGAACTTTGGGCGCTCGCTGCCTCAGTTTGATCAGCCGGACGGCTGGTCGAGGGGCGATCTGTGCAAGTGTCTAACGATTCCGCCTGATCGACGCCGACAAATCAGGGCGTAGGCACGGCGGTGGCGGCGCTCAACTATGCTTGCCGGCCGGCACCGATGGCCTTCTGCCAAGGCCCCACAGAATCACGACCACGGCGACGAGGATCGAATAGGCGATGCTGCGGAAGCCGACCCCGGCAATCCTTTCCTGCCACGGCTTCCCGTGATGGCCCTGCGACAAGATGGGTTGGCCGCAGCGGTACCCATCGCGGCACCAAGTGTGGTGAACAGCCAGTTGCCGTATGTGCCGTAAAGCGCCGACCATCGTGCCGTCTTTTCTACGCGTGGCGGAAGTTCGATGTGACCCCAGATCGCACCTAGCGCGATCAGGAAAGTGCCGTTCATTACGCCCTCCAGATGCGCCGAAAGCGCCATGCGCATATTTGTGAAGCGCCGCTCGTTCAGGCCCGTCACCAACCCGATCAAGAACAGAAACATGCCATGCCACATCAACCGACGATCGGCCGTTCCCATACGAGGTGTCCTTCCACTGGGGCCCATCCCGGCTACACTTCGCCATCGGCGTTCGGGACCGGAACCCTTCTGCCGTAGTGCGCGCGTTGGTCCATTCGATTTACCTAAACGTGGCGGCTGAAACGTGTGTCGAGCCAGTCGGAGTATCGGGTCGTGAAGATGGTGGCGTTCTCGTCGGGTGCCAACGTGTGATCGTCGATCACCGCGCCGAAGTACGGCGCCTGGGCATCAGTCACGACCCGCCGTTGATCACCGTTGGCGGCAAGACCCGCTCGGACAAAGTCGTCCATCCCCATCGCTTCGGGTCCAGCGATCTCTGCTGTTCCGTTGGTAGGGCGCCCGATCGCTGCGCGCGCGACGGCGGTGGCGACATCGTCGGCGGCGATGGGACGGAACAACGCGTGCGGCAGTCGGACGATGTCTCCGTCTGTCGCGGAATCGGCCAAGCCGAGCACGAATTCATAGAACGGCGTTGCTCTCACGATCGAATAAGGGCGCCCCGAATCGTTGATCAGGTTTTCCTGAGCTGCCTTCGCGGTGTTGTAGCCGCTGTCGGGCATGATCTGCGCACCCACCACGGACAACGCGACGTGGTGTTTGACTCCCGCTTCCCGTTCAGCAGAGAGAAGGTTCGCCGTCGCGGTCGTGAAGAAGTGCCTCACCGGCTCATCGTCGAACAATGGCGAATCGGCGGCGTCGACGAGGACGTCCGCGCCGGCGACCGCGTTGGCGAGGCCTTCACCGGTGAGTGAATCGACACCTGACCGCCGAGAGGCGGCGATCACGTCGTGTCCCTGCGCGCTGAGTTGGGCCGCTACTTTCGAGCCGATCAGCCCATGACCGCCGATGATTACGATCTTCATGATGAACCTTTCAGGGTTGCGTTTCACTGTTGACTGCGGCGTCGTGAGACCGATGACTTGGTCGCACGGGAAAGGTTTGGCACACCGCCGATTTCGGTCGCTCGGCTGATTCCCTCACCGAAGTCTGGTCCTGCCAGGTGTTCCGGGGCGCCCTCTGCCTGCGGCTGCACGCTGATGAGCTCGAGGCCGAGGTCGCGCAGCCGGTCGAGGAGTCCGTAAAGTTGTGACTGGTCTTTGACTTCGCCGGTGAACACGGTATTGACGGGCCCGCTGTGCAGGGTCATCCCTTCCAGTGCCGCCGCCAGTCGCTCGGACAAGCG
>JAJKIB010000305.1 GCA_021154745.1 Mycobacterium sp. | reverse complement strand
GCGAGACGAATCAGTTGGGCGGAGTGACAACCAGGTTGCCCCAGCGTGGGCACGCCTCGCCCGTCGACGTGTCGATCGCATAGGCCGTGACGTCTGCGGTGGCGACGTCCCCGAGTTTCAGCGTGAGGTGGTATGCCGCGCTGGCGGGGCGCCGCGGCACGTTGATCAGCACACCACCGGCCGGAGTGACGAGGTCTGCTGCGGGATAGCCGACAAGCGTGCAGGAATGTGACGACATGTTCTTGAAGGACAGGATGACGTGACGTTGTGTGTTGGCCGACTCCAGCGGCCCGTTGGTGACGACGAGGTCATCATCAGTGCACGGGCCGGACGCCTCGGGCGTGACCGCAGTACGCGCGGCAGGCGTCTCCGAGATGGACGGGGCTGGCGCAGCCAACGAGGTTGAGGGCGTTGTGGCCGAACAGCCGGCCAGCAGTACAACCGCCAGCAATGGCAGCGCGATCAGCTTCATGTCGGAAAGGATGCGGCAGGCCGCTTGGCGAATTCTTGGGGTTACGTTTAGTCCGTGGGATCTGCACCGGGGGCTCGCGCCCAACGGGAGCTCGTCCTCACCGACGAGTTTCGCCATGCACTCGATCTGCTGGCCGGCGGCAAGCATGTCTTCCTGACCGGCAAGGCGGGCACGGGCAAGTCGACGTTGATCCGCCAGTTCATGGCGAAGACGGACCGGGCGGTGGTCGTCGTCGCGCCGACGGGCATCGCGGCGCTCAACGTCGACGGCTACACGATCCACCGGCTGTTCGGCTTCCGCACCACGACGACGCTCAACGATGTCCGCGGCGGCGCGTACCGGCCCGGTCGGTTCACGAAGACTCTGGCGTCGCTGGACACGTTGATCGTCGACGAGGCGTCGATGGTGCGCGCCGACGTGTTCGACATGGTGGCCGCCGCGTTGTCGCGGTTCGGTCCGCAACCAGGGACCCCGTTCGGCGGTGTGCAGATCGTCTTGGTGGGTGACCTGTACCAGTTGCCGCCGGTCGTCAGCGAGGGCGAGACGGAGTTTTTCTCGACGACGTATGAGACGCCCTACTTCTTCTCCGCGAACAGCTTCGTGCGTGATGAGTTCCCCACCGTGGCGTTGACGACGGTGTTCCGTCAACTCGGCGATGACCGAATGACGGCCATCCTCAACGAGATTCGCGAAGGAGTGCTGCTGGGCCATGCTCACGAGCAGCTCAACGCCCGCACGAATCCCGACTTCGTCCCGCCGGAGGACGAATTCTGGATGACGTTGGCGCCGACGAACCGCCTCGTGACGGCGCGCAACCGCCAGCAGTTGGAACGCTTGCCCGGCGATGAACTGATCCACCATGCGCGGGCGTCGGGCGACTTGTCGTTGTTCGATCCGCCGGTCGAGGAGACGCTGCGGTTCAAGGTCGGTGCGCAGATCATGATGCTCAACAACGACCAGGGCAACCGCTGGGTCAACGGCACCATCGGCCGGGTGATCGGGGTCGACCACGACCGCTATGGAGCTGTGGTCGACGTAGAGTTCGCCGACGGCTCCTGTGCCGAAGTCACGCCGTATACGTGGGAGGCCACGCGGCCGGTGGTGTCGGGTGGCTCGCTGAGCCGGGAGGTGATCGGCTCGTACACACAACTGCCGTTCAAGCTGGCGTGGGCGATCACGATCCACAAGGCCCAGGGCCAGACGCTGGAGCGGCTGGTGGTGGATCTGTCCGGCGGGATGTTCTCGACGGGGCAGCTGTATGTGGCGTTGAGCCGGTGCACGTCGTTGTCGGGGCTCGTGCTGAAAAGGCCGGTGCTGCCGAAGGATCTGAAGACGGACCGTCGGATCGCACGGTTTCTGCGCACCTCGATCGGCGACACTGGTGCACGCCGGTATTGCGCCATCGGCATCCTGACGGTCGGTGACGAAGGCCGGATGTCGCGACCGCGGCCGATGGAGCTCGCGGTGGCGTTCGACGACGGCACGGCGGTAACCACGCTGATCAACCCTCAGCGGGACCTCGCGGATGCCCGAATAGCGTTCGGCATCAACGTGTCTGACGTCTTGCTGGCGCCGACGCTGCGGGAGGCGTGGGCGGTGATCGCGCCGATGCTGGCGGGTCGCACGCCGGTGGGCGCCGGGATTGACGAGACGCTGGGCTTGATCGACTTCGAGCTGAAGAGGCTGGGGTATGTGACGGCGATGCCGCTGGGTGTCGAGCTGCGCGGCGTGCGGGTGTCTGGCCGGACAGCGCTGGAGCGAGCGCAGTCGGCGTTGGCCGCGCACGGTGGGTCGGATTCCGAGGAGGGATCGTCGGCGTTCGAGGAACCTGAACCGGCGGAGTCTATTTCGGGTCTGCTGGTCAGCCGCGATGACGATGCGCCGACGCCAGTGGCGGACCATCTGCCCGCCCTGTCGGCAATACTGCGGGTGAGCCGGGACGTCGGCGCGGTGCTGTTGGGCGGAGCGCCGTCACGTGACGGCGTGGATACGTCGTGGGATGCGGCGGCGCGGCAGTCGGTGGCCGATCAGCTGCGCGCGGCTGCCTCGCGGGTGCAGCTGCCCGCGGCGGTGGTGGAGCGGCTGCGGGACGCTTCCCAACTGTTGGGTGTCGAGATCGTCGCGGAGTCAATGTGTTTGGAATGCGACGACATCGGCTCGGTGCTGACGCCGGGCGTTCGGATCTGCTTCACCGGGACGGCGCAGGACAGTACCGGACAGATCGTGGAGCGCTGGGAGATGGAGCAACTGGCGGAGTCGGCCGGGTTGAAGCCGGTGAAGTCGGTGACGAAGACACGGTGCGAGGTGCTGGTGACCGCGGAGGCGGGCAGTCAGTCCGGAAAGGCGCGCAAGGCTCAGGAGTTCGGAAAGCCGGTGTTTTCGGCGGACGACTTCTTCGCGTGGCTCGCGGGCAAGGGGACCATCGACGCGGCGACGTCGAAGGCCAGGATTGCTCACTTCACAACACGATGACGTCGTGCACATTGTCGACGTAAGAGATGTGCAGATTGTTCGGTGTCCTATTGCGCGGTGCGGATGACAAAGGCGTCTATGTTCTCGTCGTAACCAACCGTGCCGTCCACGAATAGTTCCCCAGCCGTGTGGCCGTCCTCCGCGACCGCAATGAAGGTGGTTTCTTCCTCGTCGTATGTCACGGATCCTTGCGCGAACATCGCCGCGACCTCGTGCCATCCGCTCCGATAACGACAAGCTTTAAGCCTCCGGCATCCTTGAGGTAGTGCGCCGCTTCGGCACGTGTGGTGATCATCGCTGGGATTCCTCTCTGCCGGTGGCTTTGGTTGCACAGGGTATTCCCGAGACCAGTATCCAACGGCGTCGGGACTGACCGCGAAGGTTGCGCCGTCCGTGTGATGCTGGCCTCCAGCGGTTATGCGAGTCGAGTCGGCAACTCGTTTCGCACCACCTTGCCGACGGGATTGCGGGGAATCTCCTCGACGAATACGATTTCGCGTGGTTGCTCGAAGCGAGAAACCTTGTCCTTCAAGTGCTCTCGCACCGCAGCTTCATCGATGTTGGAGTCTGGCCGCGGCACGATGAACGCGGCGAGCCGCTCTCCGTAATCCTCGTCCGGGACACCGATCACAGCGTTGTCGGCGATGTCGGAGTGTTCGGCGAGCGCGTTTTCAATCGCGCGGGGATAGACGTTCTCTCCCCCCGAGACGATCATGTCGTCCTCGCGGCTGACAATGAACAGCCGACCCGCTTCGTCGAAGTAGCCCATGTCGCCGGTGCTCATCATGTCCGCGACAACCGTTTTGGAACCGCCGCCGGTGTAGCTGTCGAACGTCAGATCGCCGCCCACGAAGACCCGCCCGGTGACATGCGGCCCGACCGGTTCGTCATTCTCATCCAGAATCCGTACCGGACACCCAGCCACTGGCCTGCCGACGGTCTCGGGTTCCTCCCGCAGATCGGCGGGTGTTGCGAGCGCCCCGATGCCGACTTCCGAGGCGCCGTAGCCGTTGTAGATGACGTCGCCGTAGGCGTCCGTGAACCGCTTCGCCAGGCTGGGATCCAGCCGGGCGCCGCTCGACATCACCACCCGCAGCGACGGCAGCGGGTGGTGTGCCCGAACCTCTTCGGGCAGATCGAGAATGCGTGCGAGTATGACCGGCACCGCGATCCAGGCGTCGGCCCGATATTGAGACGACTGGGCGAGCATGGCTTCTGGTTCGAAGCGCCGATGCGTGAGTACCGTGCCACCGAGACCCATGGTGAGGATGGACATGCCGAGACCCAACCCATGAAACATGGGGACCGGCACGGCGTTTCGTGATCCCACGCGAAGCCCGGTTCGATCGAGGAACCCCGCGCCGATCCCCAACGCCGAACCGATGGTGGGCTTGCGGGGCACACCTTTGGGTGTCCCCGTCGTTCCGGACGTGAGGATGACGATTCGACCAGACGCCGCCACCTTGGGTCGGGGACCGCGCTGGTGCGCGTCGATCGTCGCTGGGTCGACGACGGTAATGGCCTCGTCGGCGTCATGCACGCGATCCAGGAATTCGTCGTCACAGACCACGGTCCCGATCCGGTGCGTGCTCAACGCCGCCGTCAGCGCATCGGTCCGAAAGTCCGTGTTGAGCAACACGACGTCCGCACCGACCAACGCGACCGCGAAGAACCCTTCAACGAAGCCGCGGCCATTGCGGCACAACACTCCCACTGCCTGCCCCGGTCCGACGCCACGGCGGTAGAGCTCACTAGCAAGTGCTTCGGTCCTTGTCCGCAGCCGGCCGTAGGTGATGGAGCCTTCGTCGTCGATCATCGCCGCCCGGTCGGGCCACCGAGCCGCCCCAACCGCCAACAGGGTGAACGGATTCGTGCCGCCCCGACGCGCCTCGTTGAGCACGCGCAGTAGCGCACGCGGGCCGGGCGGCCGAATCAGCCTGGAGCGCACCAACGCCCGCGCTCCGATGGTCACCACCCTTCCGGTGATCATGGTTTCCCCTTCAGCGCTCGACCGGAATCGGCGGAGTACCGATACCACAGCCGCCCGAGGTGATCGAACGCACCTGGCAACAACCCCAACATGAGTGCGCCCGGCAATGCCCACCGCGGCTCGATCGTGCGCGGCCGTTCGATGATCGCTTTCGCGACGATGTCGGCGGCCTTGTCGGCATCGAGGCCCGGCATATGCCGCAGGCTCGGCGTGGGTGCGGCCATCCGGGTATGGACCAACCCCAGGTAGACGGAAGTGACGTGCACGCCATCGGCCTGCAACTCGGGTGCGACGCTACGTAGCCAGATGTCGAACGCCTCTTTGGAGGCCAGGTAGGCACCCCAGCGCGGGCCGGGTGGGAACCGGACACCGACGCTCGAAATGTTCACGATGTGTCCGCTGCCGCGTTCACGCATCGCCGGAATCAGCCCGAGCAGCAGCCGGATCGGCCCTAGATAGTTGGTGTCGATCGTGCGCTCGAAATCGTGCGGCCGGTCGTACTGCAGATGCAGCGACCGCCGGATCGACTTTCCAGCGTTGCTCACCACGATGTCCACGGCGCCGTGGTCCTCGGTGATCTGTTTCGCCAGTCCACCTACCGCGTCCTCGTCGGTGAGATCGGCGGGGTAGGCGGCCGCCCGTCCACCGGCCGCGGTGATCGACCCCGTTACGTCGTCGAGCTTGTCCGCCGACCTGGCCACCAACAGGACGTTGGCCCCGGCGGCGCCGAGCTTGCGAGCGGTGGACTCACCTACTCCGTAGGAGGCGCCGGTCGCCAGCACCGTCTTACCCGACACCGCGGCACGCAGGCGGTCCGGATCCGATTCCCGCGGTGGATTCACGAATTTGTCGATCGCGCCGGCCACCAAATTCCTGGGTAGTGCCAGCAGGCCGTTGGAGGCGGCGGAGCCTGGGTTCACGCTCCCTCCTCGTTGAGGTCGTTGGCCGGCCGGTTCTTCAAGGCGAAGTACGGCAATACCCGGTTTTCGTGGTGCCGAAGCATCTTGCCGGGTGGGTTTCGGCTAATCGCGACGAGTTGGTCACGAATCCGCGACAGCGGTTACTGGCTATCCCGCAAGCATCTTCAGCCGCCGGTTCGCATCTGCCAGCCTGGGTATACGGCTGCCGTGGCGAGCATCGTCGACTGGGCGAGGCAACAGGTCATAGCGCGGGTTCCGAAGGCCGACCTTGATCAGCGCGACCCCGACCTCATCCGTGAGCAGTTGCCAGCCGCGTGGCTGGTTGCCTCGTCGTACTTCCGGGCTGACGTTCGCGGCCTCGATCGGATTCCCGCGAATGGGCCGGTGCTGCTAGTCGGTAATCACAGCGGCGGCAACATGCCAGTCGACTCGTTTGTGTTCACGCTGGGGTTCTGCTCCTACTTCGGCGTGGAGCGGCCGTTCTATCAGCTGGCACACAGCCTCGTGATGGCCATCCCCGGGCTGCGCTGGCTTCCGAAGTTCGGGACGGTAGCCGCTAGTCACGAAAACGCCCGGCTCGCATTGGAATCCGGCGCCGTCGTACTGGTGTATCCGGGCGGCGACTACGAAGTGTACCGGCCATCGTGGCAGCGCCACGTGGTCGACTTCGGTGGCCGCAAGGGCTTCGTGCGGCTCGCCCGGGATGCCGGGGTCCCGATCGTGCCGGTCGCCGCCGTCGGTGGTCAGGAGACGGCGTTGTTCCTCGACCGCGGGGAACGGCTGGCCAAATTGCTAATGCTCGACAAGATGCTGCGGCTGAAGGTCTTGCCGATTTCAGTCGCGCTGCCATGGGGCCCGAATATCAGCCCCTGGCTGCCCTACATCCCGCTGCCAGCCAAGATCGTCGTCGAGGCGCAGCAGCCGATCGAGGTTGACGGCGACGACCAGGCCGTCTATGACAAGGTCGTCGACAGTCTCCAGGCCGGCGTGGATCGGCTGGCGGCCGAACGTAGATTCCCGGTGATTGGCTGATGCGCCTCGACAACGATCGCCGCCTGTTAGGCCTGCCGTTTGTACTGCCCGGGCTGCCCGGGGTGGTGGCTCCCGTCGGCCGTCTACCGACCGGCCGGATCGTCGAGTTGCCGGGCCGCGGCAGCACCTTCGTGGTTGACTCTGGACCAGTCGCCGACGCGCCGACGTTCATGCTGCTCCACGGGCTGGCCTGCACTGGGCTGATGATGTGGTATCCGACCCTGGAGATGATGCGCGGGTTTGGGCGCGTGGTGGTGTTCGACCAGCGCTGGCACGGGCAGGGAATCTCCTCGCCGCGGTTCCTGCTCGAGGACTGCGCCGACGACGTCGCCGCGCTGGCTGATGTGCTGGGTGTGGATACGTTCGTCCCGGTTGGCTATTCGATGGGATCGCTTGTCGCGCAGCTGGTTTGGCGCCGACACGGAGAGCGGCTCGACGGGCTGGTGCTGGGGGCGGCGGCCACCGGGTGGTGGAACGGCGTGACCTGGGAGCGACTGGGCGCCGGCGTGTTCGCGGCGCTGGTTGAGGCGTTCAGCCCACGGCCCGGGCTGCCGGCGGCAGCGGCCTCCAACTGCGAGAGTTATGTCCGGCATGACCTGCAGTGGGTGCTGGACCAGGTGCGGAGCACGAGCCCCGGCGGGATCGCCCGCGCGGTCGCCGAGGTCACCCGGTTCGACTCGACTTCGTGGGTCGGCCGGATCGACGCGCCGACGTCGGTGCTGATTCCGCTGCGCGACAGGATGGTCCCGCCACGACACCAGTTCTGGCTGGCGGATCAGATACCCGAGGCGCAGGTCGTGACCGTCGATGCCGGCCATGCGTGCTGCACGTTGCAGTGCGACAAGTTCGTGGCGGCGCTGCGCGAGTCCGTCGATTCCGTGCGGCGGCGAATCGCCGCCCGGCCTGGGAGCGTAGCCCCCGGATAGAACGCGCGACCCGCAACTAATGTTTGCCTTCACGACAGCGCGGGAATTCGCGTGATTAGCGTGCGTGGTTTGCTGACCCGCCAACTTCTCCGTTGGACGGCGACCTATGGCACTGGAGTAACAGATGAGCACACAGCAATCAAAGCAGTCTGCCGTCGGCCCGGTCAGCGAGCGGAGCAAGAGGCCAGTGGTGACCGTCGTGTGGGTTGTCGTCGCCCTAGCGGTGCTAGTGGTCATCGCCTATTACACGCGCATCGGCGCCGTGTCCGATCGGATTCGCAATCCGGAGGTTAGCGGCGCTCCCCGACCGGCGGACTTCCCGCTGGCCTTCCCCCATGTGCTCGGGATCATGCAGACCTTGCTGGTCGTCTCATTCGTCGTCGAAGTCACCGTGCTTGTGCTGGCCTGGCGACGATACCCGCGCCACCCCGTCCTGCTGATGGCCATCGCGGTGACACTGCTCTTCTGGCTGGACCCATTTGTGAACTGGGCACCATACGCCGTCTACAACCCGCAACTCTGGCACCTTCCCGAGGACTGGCCGTGGGTATCGCTGTCGCCAACGGTCGAGCCGTTCATCGTCTTTTTCGGGTACATCACCTTCTACCTGGCCCCGTATTTCCCGGCCATCTGGACTCTGCGCCGGATTCAGGCGCGCCAGCCCGACGACTC
>JAJKIB010000304.1 GCA_021154745.1 Mycobacterium sp. | reverse complement strand
TTCAGTTCGGCGACCGCCCCACCGGAGGAGCAGGCATGCGCACCCCTATCTGCGACGACCTAGGGATCGAATATCCGATCTTCGCGTTCACCCACTGCCGCGACGTCGTCGTCGCCGTGAGCAAGGCCGGCGGATTCGGCGTGCTCGGCGCGGTGGGCTACACCCCCGAACAGCTCGAGATCGAGCTGAAGTGGATCGACGAGAACATCGGCGATCACCCCTACGGCGTGGACATCGTCATCCCGAACAAGTACGAGGGCATGGACTCCGCCGACCTGTCCCCGGAGGTGCTCAAGAAGACGCTGAATGACCTCGTTCCGCAGGAGCACATCGACTTCGCCAAGAAGATCCTCGCCGACCACGGCGTGCCGATCGAGCACAGCGACGACGACGCACTGCAGCTGTTGGGCTGGACCGAGGCGACCGCGACGCCCCAGGTGGAGGTCGCGCTAAAGCACCCGAAGTGCACGCTGATCGCCAACGCGCTCGGCACTCCGCCCGCCGACATGATCAAGCACATCCACGACGAGGGGCGCAAGGTCGCTGCGCTGTGCGGATCGCCGTCCCAGGCGCGCAAGCACGCCGACGCCGGCGTCGACATCATCATCGCCCAGGGCGGCGAGGCCGGCGGGCACTGCGGTGAGGTGGGCTCGATCGTGTTGTGGCCGCAGGTCGTCAAGGAAGTTGCCCCGATCCCGGTGCTCGCCGCAGGCGGCATCGGCAGCGGCCAGCAGATCGCTGCCGCACTCGCGCTCGGCGCGCAGGGCGCGTGGACCGGTTCGCAGTGGGTCATGGTCGAGGAGTCAGAGCACACTCCGGTACAGCACGCTGCTTACGCCAAGGCGACCAGCCGCGATACCGTGCGGAGCCGCTCGTTCACCGGCAAGCCGGCCCGGATGCTGCGCAACGACTGGACCGAAGCGTGGGAGAACCCGGACAACCCCAAGCCGCTCGGGATGCCGCTGCAGTACATGGTGTCCGGCATGGCCGTCGCCGCCACGCACAGGTACCCCAACGAGAGTGTCGACGTGGCGTTCAACCCGATCGGTCAGGTTGTCGGCCAGTTCACCAAGGTTGAGAAGTCCTCGGCGGTGATCGAGCGTTGGGTCCAGGAGTACCTCGAGGCGACCACCACCCTCAACGAGATCAACGAGGCGGCATCCGTTTGATTCGCGGCTCAGCCGCGCGGCGTTTGATTCGCGGCTCCGCCGCGCGGCGTTTGATTCGCGGCTCGGCTGCGTGCGTCTGATCCCAGCGGCCTGCGCCGGCTTTCTGCTAGCCGTGCTGTGGATGGACCTGATCTTCGACAGTCAGGTCCTTCGCCACCGCGGCGCCGATGTGTTGCCGGAGTCGGTGCTCGACTCGATCTCGGGTTACTACCACCGCGCTACTACGACGTCGCGCCCGATGAGCTATCTCATCGCGCTCGTCATGGTGATCCTATTGGCGGCGTTGGGCTTTCGAGGACTTCGTGGGACGGATCCCGGCTGGCTGCTGGTGGTTTCGGTGGTGCTGGCCGGCGTCCCGATCCTGCTGGCGTTGGTTCGCACCGTCCCCAACGCGGTAATGCTCGGCAACCGCGTCGGCACGGCTGCCGAGCAGTCGCGGCTGGCGCGGTCCATCCTCGGAGATCACCTGGCGTGTCTGGCGGGTATGACGAGTTTTCTGGTGCTGTGGCTGACGGTAGGGGCTGCGGGTACCCCCTAGGCCATGTCGCACATCAGACGATGGGGAGCTGTCTACATACTTCTTCTGCTGTTCGCGGGATCGTGGGCCGGGCAGTTCGTCACCCAGCTCGCCGACTTCACCAGCACGCAGCAGCAACACGGCCAGCCATTCCGATGGAATGAGTACCTCCAGGAGTTCTTTGCAGGCACCTTTGAGAACTGGCAGAGCGAGTGGTTGCAGCTGATATTCCAGGCCATCCTGCTGCTCGGTGCCAAGCACTGGCTGTTCAAGGTTGATGCAGAAGACATCGAGCGCATCGAGGCCAAGGTCGACGACATCAAGGACAGGCTCGGCCTGCCGACTCCTCCGCCCAGCTGAGTGAGCCCCAACCCGTCGGCGGGGTCTACCGACGCGGCGCCCGGTTATGTAAGGTGACATACATAGCCGGGTCGGATGAAGGGATCCATACTCATGCCCAGCCCCCGCGAGCGGATGGTGGTCTCTGCCGCGCTACTGATCCGCGAGCGCGGCGCGCACCCGACGGCGATCGCCGATGTGCTCGAGCACAGTGGCGCCCCGCGCGGCTCGGCGTATCACTACTTTCCCGGTGGCCGAACTCAATTGCTCTGCGAGGCAATCGATTACAGCGGCGAATATGTGGCTGCCAAGATCGCAAAGGCCGAGAGCGGTTTTGATGCTCTCGACGGCCTGGTCGCGTACTACCGGAAGCAGTTGCTTCACTCCGATTTCCGGGCCGGGTGTCCCGTCGTCGCAGTGACGGTGGAAGCCGGCGACCCCGCCAAGCAGGATCAGGCGGGGCCGGTGATCGACCGCGCGGCGGCGGCCTTCGCCCGCTGGACCGACCTGATCGCCCAGCGGCTGGTGGCAGACGGCGTTTCCGCGGCGCGCGCCGAAGAGCTCGCGATGCTGACCACCACCGCGGTCGAGGGCGCGATCGTGGTCGCCCGCGCGTCCCGCGACCTCAAGCCTCTCGAGAGCGTCCATGGCCAGCTGCGCGCGCTGCTGCAGGCCGAACTGTCGGAAAGGAAACCCCGATGAACGGTGACTGGCAGCAGACCGCATGCATCCTCTGCGAGTGCAACTGCGGCATCGTCGTGCAACTCGACGGCCGTAACCTCGCCAAGATCCGTGGCGACAAGGACCATCCCGCCTCGCAGGGCTACACCTGCAACAAGGCGTTGCGGCTGGATCACTACCAGAACAACCGCAACCGGCTGACCTCTCCCATGCGCCGACGCCCAGATGGTAGCTATGAGGAAATCGACTGGGACACCGCAGTTTCGGAGATCGCGTCGGGCTTCAAGCGCATCGCCGACACCTACGGCGGTGACAAGATCTTCTACTACGGCGGCGGCGGGCAGGGCAACCATCTTGGCGGCGCGTACAGCGGCTCGTTCCTCAAGGTGCTTGGTTCGCACTACCGCTCAAACGCGCTCGCCCAGGAGAAGACCGGCGAGGCGTGGGTCGACGCCCACCTCTACGGCGGCCACACCCGCGGCGAGTTCGAGCACGCCGAAGTGTCGGTGTTCATCGGGAAGAACCCGTGGATGTCGCAGAGCTTTCCGCGCGCCCGCGTCGTCCTCAACGAGATCGCCAAGGATCCGGCCCGCGCAATGATCGTGATCGACCCGGTGCTGACCGACACTGCAAAGATGGCCGACATCCATCTTCGGGTGCGGCCCGGGACCGACGCCTGGTGCCTGGCGGCGATGGCAGCCGTGCTGGTACAGGAAAACCTTTGCAATGAGGCGTTTCTCGCCGAGCACGTCAACGGAGTGGAGCCGGTGCGGGAGGCATTGCGCGACGTCCGCGTCGGCGATTACGCACAGCGATGCGGCGTCGACGAAGAACTCATCCGCACCGCCGCGCGGCGCATCGCAGGCGCGGACAGCGTCGCGGTGTTCGAGGACCTCGGCATCCAGCAAGCGCCCAACAGCACGCTGTGTTCCTATCTGAACAAGCTGCTATGGATCCTGACCGGTAACTTCGCCAGACGTGGTGGGCAGCATCTGCATTCATCGTTCGGACCGCTGTTCCGCCACACGCGCGGTGTCGGCCGTACCCCCGTGACAGGAGCGCCGATCGTCGGCGGGCTGGTGCCGAGTAATGCGGTGCCCCAATAGATCCTGACCGACCATCCGGACCGGTTCCGGGCGATGGTCGTGGAGAGCAGCAATCCCGCCCATTCTCTTGCCGATTCCGCGGCGTGCCGGGCGGCCTTCGAGTCACTCGAGCTGATGGTGGTCATCGACGTCGCCATGACGGAAACGGCCCGACTGGCCACCTATGTGTTGCCCGCGGCGAGTCAATACGAGAAAGCCGAGGCGACGTTCTTCAACCTGGAATTCCCGCACAACACATTTCACCTTCGGCATCCCTTGCTCGAGCCGCTCGAGGGCACGCTGCCCGAGCCCGAGATCTGGGCGAGGCTGATGCGTGCGCTCGGGATGATCGAGGACGCCGAGCTGCAGCCGCTTCGTGATGCAGCCGAACAGGGACTGGCGGCGTACACCCAAGCGTTCCTGACGGCGGTTGGCGCCAATCCGATGTTCAACAAGGCGCTGCCGTTCGTGCTGTATGAAACCCTCGGGCCGACACTCCCCGACGGCCTCGCTGGTGCTGCAGCATTGTGGGGTCTCGCGCAGAAGGCCGCCATGACGTATCCCGACGCCGTGCGCCGAGCGGGCTACGCCGACGGCAACGCGCTGTTCGAGGCGATCCTCGCGAGCCGGTCCGGCGTGACGTTCACTGTCCACGAATACGAGGACGACTGGCAGCTGGTGACACACGCCGACCACAAGATCGCACTGAATATACAGGAGATGCTCGCCGACATTCGCGCGCTGTCGGATGCGCCGGTCAGGCTGACCACGCCCGAGTTCCCGATCGTGTTATCGGCCGGTGAGCGGCGGGCATACACGGCCAACGACATCTTCCGCGACCCGTCCTGGCGCAAACGCGATGCCGACGGGGCGCTTCGCGTGAGCATCGAGGACGCCGAGGCGCTGGGGCTGACGCACGGCGGCCGCGCGCTGATCAGCACCGCGGCAGGTAGCGCCGAGGCCAGCGTGGAGATCAGCGAGGCGATGCTGCCGGGGCATGCGTCGTTGCCGAACGGGTTCGGCCTCGACTACGTCGACGCCGACGGCCGCGCGACCGTGCCTGGTGTGGCGCCCAATTCGCTCACGTCCACCGAATGGCGTGACGCCTACGCCGGGACACCATGGCACAAGCATGTTCCGGCGCGTATCGAGGCGGTGGCTGTCGCGCTCAGCACGGCCTGAGTCAGGGAATCGGCTCGCCGATGCCGAGCATGTTGCCTTCGCTGTCGCGAAACCAGGCGGCCCTCTCGCCGGAGCCCCTGCTCGGATAGTTGCCGGAAATCTCGGCGATATCGTCGACGGTTCTCAGACCCGGCAGGTTCACCTGCTCGAAAATGACTCCGCGTCTGCGTAATTCAGTGACCGTCGCGACCACGTCATCGACCGTCCATCCCATTTGAGTGAAGGTGCCGGGCGAGACACCCGCCGACTGGAACAAGGCGAACTCGCCGCTCGCGCAGCGGTATAGCAATCCTCCGGGTCGTTCCTCGACGGGCTCGAGGCCGAGCTTCTCGGAGTAGAAGGCCCGGGCACGCTCCATGTCCTGCACGGGCAATCGGGCGGCGGTATGACCGCTTTCCAGCATCGTGGCTCTCCTTCGCTACGAGGCGCCTGCGCTGTCGACGTGGCCGATCGTAACTCCGCTACGCCAAAAGCCGCTGAATCGCTGTTTGCAATACCTGCGGCCGGGTGCGCCCGTCGTGCTCTGCGGCGATGAAGTGGCTGCCGATGGCCAGCGAGAACGCGAGCATGCCGCGGGCCTCGACGTCATCGGGGTCGTCGCTGAACGTGCCGATGAGCTTGCGTAAGTAGTCCATGCGGCGGTTGTCGACACGTCGCAGCCGGGTGGCCACCGACCGTTCGCGGCGGGCCCAGTCGCGCACGGCTAGATCAATCGGAAGCAACTCTTTGGAGAACGTGAGCGTGCCTGCCATCCGCACCTTGTCCCTGGCGTCGCCACCTTCCTCCTCGACGCGCTCCAGCACGTCATCGGTGCTTCTGTGCTCCCACGCGTCCAGCAGTGCGTCGAGGAAGACCTGTCGGCTCGAAAAGTGCCAGTAGAAGCCACCTCGGGTGACGCCGAGATCCTTCGCGAGCAGGTCCACCCGCACGGCGTCGGGTCCGCCTGCCGCGAGTGCCTGCAGCCCGGCCTCGATCCATGTGCTCTGTGGTGTGCGGGTCTGGGCGACCATCACGTGTCCCTCTCAACAGGGGCTTGACGCCGATTGAAGATCAAGCATACAGTACTGTATGCTTGATTCAGCATTGCTCGACACCGCCGAACACACCGCACGCCCATGGCGAATCCACGAGATCGCCAAAGACTTTCGTGTTCTCGACGTCTGGGCGCTGCCGACACCCGGCGGACCCGACGACTTCCCGCGCCTGGTCCGGCTGATGGCCACGTTCGACCCAGCCGAAACCTCGGCCTTGGTGCGCGCTCTGTTCGCGATCCGGTGGACGCTCGGGCGCGTGTTCGGCCTCGACCGCAGAGAAACCGGCCTTGGCACGCGGGTCCGCAGCCTCCGTGATCGGCTACCCGCCGATTTGGCCGATACTCCAATGGATTTCGACGCGCATCTGTTCACACCGCTGTACATCACCGACGACGAATTCGCGCTGGAGATCGCCAACCAGACCATGCATGGCGTCATGCACGTCGGCTGGGTGCCAGACGGCAAGGGTGGGCATCGCGGCCAGATGGCCGTCCTGGTCAGGCCGAACGGAGCGCTCGGGGTCGCCTACCTGGCGGCGATCGCCCCGTTTCGCCACCTCATGGTGTATCCGCTGATGATGCGCGACATCGGACGCGCATGGCGGCAATCCGTTGCGGGGACACCCCGGTGACCGCCGTGGTGCGCCAAGTGGACCTTCCGTCCTCGGCGTGGGCATTGAGCACCCTGCCCCGCATCGACTACTGCGACGCGTTCGTCTTCGACGTCGGTTCCACTCATGACGAGAGCGCCGAAGATCTGATTCGCGAAGTCCTGGAAGGCGCTCCGATCGCGGTCCGAACCCAGCTCCTGTCCGGATGGTCGTCGATCGGCCTGAAGGTGGGTAAGACGTCGGGACGATCGGTGCTCGGCTGGAGAGTCCGCCGATCCACGCCCGACCATGTTCTCCTCGAGGCTGACTCGCGCATCGGAATGCCCGGAGAGTTGCTTCTCAAGAAAGAGGGCGACGCATTGCTTTTCGCGACGTTCGTGTGGCAGCGGAATCTGATTGCACGCGCGGTGTGGGCCCTACTCGAGCCGGTGCACGTGCGGGTCGTGCGCGACATCTTGGGTCAGGCGAGCCAGCGTCTCCGAGCCTGAGTCAGGGCGCGGGCGCGGGCTCGGGTAGCAGCGGCGGGGCCGGCTCGGGTAGCGGCGCCAGCGGCGGCGTTGGGTTCGCGGGCATTCCCGGTGGCGGCGCAGCATTTGCATCCATCGGGCGCTGCGTCAGCAGAAGAAGCGCATCCCTCCCACTCACTTCCTGCGTCTGCACCGCATGCCACAGGTCGCGCAGATATCCCAGGCTGCGGGGCTGATTCGCGTCGGGTGGAGTGTCGGTGGTGCCCGGCGGGAGATTCTCGGGGCTAGACAGGTGCGGTACGCCGTCAGGTGGGGTCACCGGATCGCCGGCAGCGGCCTGCACGGTGTCGTCCAGCGCCGGTGTCGGTGCGGGCGCTGGGGGGGCCGGGGCCGGTGCGGGCGCTACGACCGCAGGGGGCGCCGGGTCGGCAGCCGCTGCAACCGCGGGCGCTACGACCGCAGGGGGCGCCGAGTCGGCAGCCGCTGCAACCGCAATGGGGGCCGGTGCGGAGGGCGCTGGGACAGGCAACGCGGGTTCAGGCATCAGGGGATCGGCTATCGCTGGGTCGGCCATCGCCGGCGCTGCGAACATCAATGCCGCGATTACGCTCGGCCCGCCTATCAGGGCGGTCAGTACCGTCGCCTTGACATCGATCGTCACAGATGCCCCCTTCCCGATACCGCGCTCGTGCGGCCTACTGGGTGCTTCAGTCTGGCTGCCCAAATTGTTACATCTGTGGTTGCTGTGACCAAGCAGTTAATTAGAATTCGGCTCTGAAGAACACGTTTCACTTTGGAGTTTGACGTAACCCGTCGCACCACCCCCCAACTGTGGTGTAGCAATGCAACAGGGGCACTAGACAACGTCATTCGAGGAGTGCATCTATGCCGTCTCCAAACCTCCCGCCCGGCTTCGATTTCACTGATCCCGACATCTACGCCGAACGGCTGCCGATCGAGGAACTGGCGCACATGCGCATGGTGGCTCCGATCTGGTGGAACGAGCAGCCGAAGGGGGTGGGTGCATTCGGCGACGGTGGCTACTGGGTGGTGACCAAGCACAAGGACGTCAAGGAGGTGTCGCGGCGCAGCGACGTGTTCTCCAGTAATGCGAAGACCGCCTTGCCGCGGTACCGCGACGACGCCGATCCGGAGTCGCTCGAGCGGGGCAAGGTAGTCCTGCTCAACCAGGACGCCCCGCACCACACCCATCTGCGCAAGATCATCTCGCGGGCGTTCACTCCGCGCGCGGTCGAATGCCTTCGCGAGGAGCTCAACCAGCGGGCTCAGAGCATCGTCAAGGCCGCGGCGGCAGAGGGCTCGGGCGATTTCGTCGAGCAGGTGTCGTGCGAACTTCCGCTACAGGCCATCGCCGGCCTGATGGGCGTGCCACAGGAAGACCGCAAGAAGCTGTTCGACTGGTCGAATCAGATGGTCGGAGACCAGGACCCGGAGTTCTCCACCAACGACCCGATGGCCGCCTCGATCGAGCTGATCATGTACGGCATGCAGATGGCCGCCGAACGGTCCAAGAACCCCGGTGACGATCTGGTCACCAAATTGGTCCAGGCCGACGTCGAGGGACACAAGCTCTCCGACGATGAGTTCGGCTTCTTCGTCATTCTGCTGGCGGTGGCGGGCAATGAGACGACGCGCAACTCCATCACCCAGGGCATGATGGCGTTCACCGAATTTCCCGACCAGTGGGAGCTGTTCAAGAAGGAACGACCGGCGACGGCGGCCGACGAGATCGTCCGCTGGGCCACGCCCGTGACGTCGTTTCAGCGCACCGCGTTGGAGGACACCGAGCTGTCGGGCGTGCAGATCAAGAAGGGTCAGCGGGTGGTGATGTTCTACCGCTCCGCGAACTTCGACGAGGATGTCTTCGACGATCCGTACGCGTTCAACATTCTGCGAGATCCCAACCCACACGTGGGTTTTGGCGGCACCGGCGCGCACTTCTGCATCGGCGCGAACCTGGCGCGAATGACGATCGACCTGATATTCAACGCGATCGCCGATCAGATGCCCAACCTCACTCCGATCTCCCCGCCGGAGCGGCTACGGTCGGGCTGGCTCAACGGCATCAAGCACTGGCAGGTCGACTATCAGGGCGCGTCGAAACGCGTGGCTGCGCACTAGTCGGATAGTCGATGATGGAGCGCCAGTAATCCTCCGGTATTTCGGCGCCTGTCCGCAGCACCATCGCCAGGCCGGTGGCCATCGCGATGCCGAGCAACCCGAGCCACAGCCCCGCCAGGCCGATGACCACCCAGCAGACCGCAGTGAGCGTCGGCCACGGCGACAGCACGGCCAGCACAGGTGCGAAGAAGAAGCCCGCGCCGATGTAGGCGGCCGACCCGGCGCGGTCCGAGATCAGCACGAAGCGCAGCCACTGCGGAATCTCGGGAATCCTATGCTCGGTCATGCCACCACGGTGCCCCGCTCAGGTAGGCGGTGCAATTACCTGTGAGGTAGTGGCTACGGGTCGCCGGCATACGCAACACTGGGGCGCGTGACCACAGCCGCCCAAGTCCAGAGTCCGCCGTTCGGCTCGCTGATGCGTGAGTGGCGGCAGCGCCGCCGGCTGTCCCAACTCGACCTAGCGATCGAGGCTGACGTGTCGGCCCGCCACGTCAGCTTCATCGAGACGGGCCGATCGGCCCCCAGCCGCGCAATGGTGCTGCGCCTCGCAGGGGTGCTCGACGTGCCCTTGCGCGAACAGAACCAGCTGTTGATGGCGGCCGGTCTCGCACCGGTCTACCGGGAACGTTCCCTTGACGACCCCGACATGGCCGCCGTACGGGAGGGTGTCGAGCGAGTTCTCAACGCCTACAACCCATTTCCGTGCGTCGTGGTCGACCGCGGCTGGCAGATCGTGCACGCCAACGCGGGTGCCGGGGTATTGCTCGAAGGCGTGGCGCCGCATCTGCTGGAGCGGCCGAACGCGCTGCGGATCGCCGTGCACCCCGAAGGGCTGGCGCCGCGCATCCGCAATCTCGGGCAATGGCGCCATCACCTGATCGAGCGGCTGCGGCGGGAGGCCGCGGTCAGCGGCTCGACGGAGCTGTCCGCGCTGCTTGCCGAGATCGAGTCGTATCCGGGCGGTTTGGCCGAGACACGCGACCTCGGTGGCGTTGCGGTGCCACTTGAGCTGTACACCTCTGACGGGAACCCGCTGACGTTTCTGAGCACGGTCACGACATTCGGCACCGCATTGGACCTGACCGCCGCGGAGCTGAGCATCGAGGCGTTCCTTCCCGCCGACGAGACGACCGCCGCGGCACTGCGCGGGTAAAACGGCCGTGGGCGCGGACAAACATCAATAGAGTCTGGCGACATGGAAACCCGACACATTGCGGTGGCCGCGGCGGTGCTCGTCGTGGGACTGGGCGGCTGCGGTGGGCAGCCGCCGGCACTCGGCGGTACCACGGCGAAGGTGACCATCGACGGCAAGGACACCGGCAATCCGCATGCTGTGAGGTGCTCGCAAACGGGCTGGGCGTGGACCATCGAAACTCCCGACAAGGGGAAGAGTCTCACCGCTGTCCTTGATACCGGGGACACGGTCAACGTCAAGTCGGTCGACTTCCGCGACTTCGCAGGTTTCACCGGCAGCTTCTGGGCGGACAAGATCGGCACGGCCGAAGTGACCGGCGTCGGCGGCAAGTACACGATCACCGGCTCCGCGGACGGAAACTTCACCGACAACCCGAGCAACGCCGTCACCGCGACGTTCCGGATCGAAGCCTCCTGCTGAGCACCTCGAGCGCCGCGGTGCACCACCGGATGTTCGTCTGCTCGTACATCCGCCCGCCCAACAGCGTCAGGTAGGGCCCGATCCGCTCGGAGTCGCTTTCGAAAGATTCTTCGTCATCGCCGTCAAGCATGTCGGCGAGCAGGCGGTCATAGCCGGCCAATTTCGCGCGCGCCCGGTCCAGTCGCGCCATGACTTCCTTGGCCACCGCGTGTGCATCGCCGACGTCGACGGCCTGCAGTTTGACCAACAGCTCGTCGCGCATCGCCACCGGCTTGGCCGGCACTCCGGTGTAGCTGTGCAGCTCCGCACGACCGGCGTCGGTCAGCGTGAACACCCTTTTGTCGGGGCGGCGCTGCTGGCGCACCAGGCGTGCGCGGACCAATTCTTCGGATTCGAGCCGGTCGAGTTCTCGGTAGAGCTGCTGCGGTGTGGCCGACCAGAAGTTTGCGACCGACACGTCGAAGCGTTTGGCGAGCTGATATCCCGACGCCTCGCCTTCCAGCAGCGCGGCGAGCACTGCGTGACGCAACGCCATGGACGGCCCTCCGATCGCGGCTTACTATCATTGACACCTATTCAACTTGTTGGCTAATGAGGTGGTCAAGTGGTGCACCCTTTCCGTCGCGCGATCGAAGCCCGTGATCTCGACGCCGCCATGGCCCTGATGCGCGACGACGTGGTCTTCCGCAGCCCGGCAGTTTTCACGCCGTATCACGGCCGCGAAGCGCTGCGCCGGATCCTGGCGCCCGTCCTGGCGGTATTCGAAGACTTCCGCTACGTGCGCGAGATCGGCGCCGACATCGGCGTTGGGGCCCGCGATCACGCGCTCGTGTTCGAGGCCCGAGTGCGCGACAAGCAGATCGAGGGGTGCGACTTCATCCAGCTCGATGACGACGGCGCAATCAGTGCGTTCACGGTCATGGTGCGCCCGATGTCGGGCATGCTCGCGCTCGCCGAGGCCATGAAGGCGCAGCTCGCATCGGCCGACGCTAAGTAGTTCGCCCGGCCCCTGGGCGAGGCAACTGGTAAGACCACTTGACCTCTGGCCACTCGCCGGGCACGCTGGGGGCATGGCCTTGCAACCGGTGAACCGCCGATCCGTGCCCGAGGACGTCTTCGAGCAGATCGTCGCCGAGGTGCTCAGCGGTGAGATGCAGCCCGGCGAGACCTTGCCGAGCGAGCGGCGCCTGGCAGAGGTGCTCGGAGTCTCCCGCCCCGCGGTGCGCGAAGCGCTCAAGCGGCTCACCGCGGCTGGTCTGGTGGAGGTGCGTCACGGCGATGCCACCACCGTGCGCGACTTCCGCCGCCATGCAGGACTCGACCTGCTCCCCCAATTGCTCATTCGCTCAGGCGAACTCGACTTGTCGGTCGTGCGCAGCATCCTGGAAACCCGGCTTCACAACGGGCCCAAGGTCGCCGAGCTGGCGGCCCGGCGGCGGCGCCCCCAACTGGCTGCACTTCTCGACGATGCGCTGCAGAAGCTGGCCGATGAGGACGACCCCGTCGACCAACAGCGCCTCGCGCTGACGTTCTGGGATCACGTCGTCGACGGCGCCGACTCGATCGCATTCCGGTTGATGTACAACACGCTTCGCGCTACCTATGAGCCCGCGCTGGCCGCGCTGGCCACCGTGATGGCCGATGAGGTCGGCCGGCCCGCGGCCTATCGCGAGCTGGCCGATGCGGTCATCGCAGGCGATCCCGACAGGGCGAGAAAGGCCGCGCAGGACCTACTCGAGCCCGCGACCACGGCGCTGCTGACCGCGATCGACAATCTGGAGGAACAACGATGACCACCTCGACCGAACGCCCCACGCGAAAGGGATTCACGCTGGCCGATGCGGGCCGCGAATTCTGGAAACACCCGTCTCCGTTGACGATTGGCGCGATGTCCGTCGCCGCGCTGACTGTGCGCATCGCTGTTGGTGACTGGCAGATCACCGATGCGCTGGTGCCGCTGGTGATGATCGCACTCTTTCCGTTCTTCGAGTGGATCATCCACGTGTTCGTCCTGCACTGGCGCCCAAAGCATGTCGGTCGCCTGACGATCGACCCGCTGCTCGCCCGAGAACACCGGGCACACCATGTCGACCCCCGCAACATTCCGCTGATCTTCATACCGGTCAAATCGCTGCTGTGGGTGATCCCGCTGACGGTCGCCGTTGCGCTGCTGGCATTTGGGCGGCTTGGAATGGGCCTCACCTATCTGGTATTCATCTCCGCCCTCGGGCTGAGTTATGAGTGGACCCACTACCTCATCCACAGTGACTACAAACCGAAAACCCGTGTGTACCGCGCCATTTGGCGTAACCACCGGCAGCATCACTTCAAGAACGAGCACTACTGGTTCACCGTGACGAGTTCGGGTACCGCCGACCGCGTGCTGGGCACCTACCCGGATGCGACGAAGGTCGCTACGTCACCGACCGCGAAGAACGTGCACGCCGCGGCTACTGCTGAACGATGATGGGGTCGCCGATGTGCACGGTGTCGTAATACCAGGCTGCGTTGTCGGGGCTCAGATTGATGCAGCCATGACTGACATTCGCATAGCCCTGCGAGTCGACAGACCACGGGGCGGAATGGACGTAGACACCGCCCCAGGTGACGCGGACGGCATCGGCGACGGTGAGCTTGTACCCCTCGGGGTCGTTGAGCGGAATGCCGATTGTCCGCGAATCCATCACCACGCTGGCCTGCTTCTCCAGCGCCGCAAACGATCCGATGGGTGTGGGGTGCTTGGGCTTGCCCATCGACGCGGGCATTTGACGAACCACCTGGTTGTCGATGCTTACGGTGAACGTATGTGCGTCAATGTCGGCGACACCCACCACCGCGCTCCCGGTCTCAAATGTCGTCTTCGCCCCGCCCGCCGTCACGATGATGTTCGAGTGAGCGGGCCAAAATCCCTTCGGATTCCATTGCAGGACACGATCATTGAGCCAGGTAAACGAACCCGCAGGGGTGGCCGGCGAGTTGAACGCGATGGTGCGCTCGGCGGCGGCGCGGTTGGCGATCGACTGTGCGAACGTCACAGTCACCGGCATTGCGACGCCAACCTTCTGCCCGGGGACCGGTTGGATGCTTGCAACGTCGGTCGGTCCGGTGACAGCGGCCGAACTGATGGTGACGGATTCCGCGGTTGCGATCGCTGCAATGCCCACCACGACAAGCACATTGCGAACGGCTGTATGCAGCTTCTGCGTTTTCAGATGGGCGGTCGGCACACTTTCATCTTAGGTGCTCCGTACCGGTTACCTCGGTAACCGCACGTTAGCGTGTGCGCACGTCGCGCTACCTGACCGTCGCTACTGCACGGTTGACGACCAGCAACGCATAGCCCAGCGCGAGCGCGCCGCCCGCCAGCACACAAACATTCGTCGCGACGGAGGCCGTCCCGATGGTACCGGGATCGAGGAAGTAATACGGCGCACGCCTACCTACGTTATTGAGTACAACAAGGGCCAGCGCGAGGTACGCCGCCGGATAGGCCAGCCATGCCACCGGCTGCCACCAGCTGACCTGCGCCTGACCGCGACCAACGAGCAACCAATCGGTCAGGGCCAGCACGGGCACGACCAGATGCAGCAGCATGTTGGCGGGCGTATAGCCCATGCTGTGTCCAGTCAGGAACAGGTTCCAGATGACGCCGGCGATCAGTACATAGAGCACGACCGCGCCGCGGATACCGACCCGGGCATCCGCGCGGGGCCAGGCAAGGCTCCATAGGTAGTACGCCGCGGCGAGCACGTTCGCCTGATACGTGAAGGTACTCAGCCGCCACAGCAGACCCGACCGAGTCGATGTCGCGACGGCGATCAGCGCAAGCACGACGGCCAGCACGATTGCCACGCGAAGCGTCACCCGAAGCACCCGCATCTCAGGGAGCGTATGCGGATCGGCCCATCGAATCAGGCGGGCGGCAGCACGGGCGGTGGCGCGGGCACAGGCGCGGGCTCGACAGCAGGTGGCGGCGCGAGTTCAGCGGCGGGCGCTGGTGGCGGCGCGACCTCGGGAGCGGGTTGTATCTCGTCCCCGCCGTGCAGCCGGTCCCTGATCCGGCTGATGATTCCCGGGCGCTCGCCGGGCGCGGGTGCGACGGGCGGGGCCAGCTGCTCGGGAGGCAACGGCGCACCCTCGGGCGGCGGAGGTGCGGCGGCCGCTTCGGGTGGCATGCCCCCGACGGCCGGCGCGTCGGAGACGCCCGCCGGGGCCTCGGGAATGCTGACCGGCGTCTCGCTGTAGACAGGTGGTGGCGCGACCTCGACGGGCGGGGCCTGGGGCGCAGGCGGCGGCAGTGCGTCGACGACCGGTGCGGGTGGGATCGCAACCAATGGCTGAAGGTGACTGACCGCGGCGGGCGTCTCCGGAGAGATCTTGGCGGCGGGCCGGGGTTCGGGTGCGGCGCCGTCCTTTTTGGGTGACAGCTGCATGCTGACCGCGACCGACGCCGAAACCGTGAACGTCAGCACCCCCGCGACCAGCAGGGCCATCGGGCCCGTCTGTCCGAGCTGCCTGCGGCGGCGGACCGGGGATCGGTGCTCCGACCTGAAGACATGGGCATCGTCGTTGAACGGGAGGTCGACGTTCTGGGCGGACGCAAGCGCCGCGCCGCGCGCGAGTGCCAGCTGCGCTTCAGCCGGTGCGAACACCGGAACCGACAGGGCCGCTTCGACGATCGGCATGAGGTCGTCGTCTCCGCCCGAACCCACCATGACCAGCGCCTCGGGTTGCCAGTCGGCACGGGCGAACACGCTGCTCAGCCACCGAACCAGGTCTTCTTCGGTCACGATCCGGCGATTGACCGAGGTTTGTACTGCGCCGTCGCGGAGATGCACGATCAGCGCGATCACCGTCTCGGGCTCGAGAACGCAGACCGCGGTCGTGCCGTACCCGATTACTTCGGCGATCCCCCGGGCCAACGCCTCGGTGGCCTCCGGCATCCGCACCGGCACGACATTGTCGAAACCGGAGTCGGTGAGGGACTTCAGCAGTAGTGACGCCTCGGTGTTGGCGTCGTCGCTCCAGGTGACACCGATGGAATGCAGGCGGTGACCGCGCGTCGCGGCGATCTCTTCACTGCGCAGCACCGCAGCTGCCGCCTGTTCGGAGGTCTGCACAGCGCTGGACCGGCCCCGGACACCCACCTCAAATGCATCGCGGTCCATGGTGGCGCCGTCGGCGTTCTGCCCTTCGACGAGGACCAGGCCGACGGCGGATGGCGTTACCGATAAGCCGAGTACGGCGTCCACTCACATCCCTTCGGACGTCCACCTGTCCGGGTGACACTACCTGCACGCGGCGATCACAGCTCACCGGGCGCTGGGCGCCCGGGAAATCGCGCCGGGCTGAAATGAGCTGGGCCGCATGAAAGTCCTGCGCACGCCGATGGGCTGCATTTGCCACTGAATCGCCCGTGACCATCGCCGGCCGGCAAACCGCGGCCCGACGGCAGCATTTGGACAGACGGTCTCAACCTCGGTGCGTTCGTCGGTCGGCACGACCCGGGCCCCGCTCAGAAACGTGGCGCTCGGGCGCAACGCTGGGCACACACGGCCGCAACCGGCCAAACCCGTTGCCTTGCAGCGTTATTTGCTGCGCAGCCGGATTGCTCGCCGTCGCGTGCGCAAATTGCGCCTTGGCGGCGTGGCCAAGCGCCGCTACCTGAAGGCCGCGGCGGAGCAAGATGCGTGGATGCACTCGATGCACGAGAAATGCGCCATCGCCGTGCCCTTCGTGATTCCGTTCGCCAGCCGTCGTACTTCGGCCTGAGTCAGCCAGCCAGAATCTCTTGCAGCATCGGCGATTCGATGTTGCCACCGGACAGGACCACCACCGTGCGGCCTGCCGGCGTTGAACCCTGTCGGTAGGCCGCCAACGCGACCGCACCGCTCGGTTCGGCCACCAGATGAGCCTGGTAGGCGAGTTCGCGTACGGCCGCGCGAATTTCGTTCTCCGACACGATGATCACACCATCCAATACTTTCTGCAGATGTGCGAACGTCAAATCGGAGGGTTGTGACCGCAGGCCGTCGGCGATCGTGCGGTTCCTGTCCTCGATGGTCCAGTCCACTCGATGTCCCAGACGAAGGCCCTCCGCTGTGTCTGCCGCCAGCTCCGGTTCGACGCCGAAGACGCGGGCGTCGGGGCACAGCGCCTTGATCGCCGTGCCGATCCCGGACGCCAGGCCGCCACCACTGACTGGGACGATCACGTTTTGGACCGTGGGCATATCCTCGGCGATCTCCAGGCCGATGGTGCCCTGCCCGGCGATGATGTCCGGATGGTCAAACGGCGGCACGAGCACACCGCCGGTCTCCTTCACCACTTCGGCGGCCACCGTCTCGCGTTGGCCCGCACCGCACAGCACCACGTTGGCGCCGTGAGTTCGCGTCGCAGCCACCTTGATGTTCGGTGTCTCCTCCGGCATGACGATGTGCGCAGGCACGCCGTACACCGCCGCCGCGTATGCCACCGCCTGGGCGTGATTACCGCTCGAATAGGCGACGACGCCGCGGGTCCGCACGGATTCGTCGAGGTGTCCGATGGCGTTGAAGGCGCCCCGAACTTTGAATGCGCCGATCGACTGCAGGTTCTCCGGCTTGATCGACAGCGGCCGCTCGTCGTCGGCCCAACTCGCCGGGACCAAGGGAGTGCGCAAGACGTAGGGGCGGATCAATTCCGCGGCCGCGCGGATGTCGTCGATGCTTACCAGGTGCACCAGTCCAGTCTGCCCGACTGCGTCCCCGCCAACACCGACCCGTCGAGGTGGACCTGGAATTCGCTGCCTCGCTTGAAGAACGGGATGAGGTTGAACCACAACAGTCCCGGGATCAGCAGTAGCTTGATTACTGTGAGGGAGTGAGCGGGTTTTCGTTGCCGGTGGTTCCGCGCTATGCGGAGGTCGACCAACAGGGCGTGGTGTTCAACGGCCACTACCTCACCTGGTTCGACGAGGCATGCACCGGATTCCTCGACCATCTCGGCGTCACGTACCCGGGCCTGATCGCCACCGGCCACGACATCCAGGTCGTGCACAGCGAGATCGATTACCTGACACCGGTTCGATGGCGCGATTCGGTGCAGGTTGCGGTGCGGTGTGCGCGGCTCGGGGCGACCAGCTTCACGTTGGAGTTCACCGTGCTGCGGCGCAATGGGGACTCCGATGAGCAAAGCGCGGTGCGCGGCCACAACGTCTACGTCGTGGTGTCCACCAGCGACTGGGCCAAGCGGCCGATTCCCGACCCGCTGCGAGAGGTGCTCGTCGCCCACGAATGACAACACCAGCTTGGTCGCCAACGGATTTCGCGTCCGAGCGGTACGGTCATCGCATGGGCCACGAGCACGATCACCAGCGCGACGTTCCGCCCGGCATGGCCGAGCAACTCGACTTGGCCCACGCCGGAATGGTGTCGTTCGGGCACCGCCCTTTTCTGACCGAAGTCGAACAGCTGGAGTCTTGGCGACCCGATGCCGCGATCGTCGGAGCCCCGTTCGACATTTCCACCACCAACCGGCCGGGCGCCCGGTTCGGTCCCCGCGCAATCCGTGCGACGGCCTACGAGCCCGGCACGTATCACCTCGATCTGGGGCTGGAGATCTTCGACTGGCTGGAGGTCGTCGATTTCGGCGACGCGTATTGCCCGCATGGCCAGACCGAGCTGTCGCACACAAACATTCGTGAACGCGTGCACGCGGTGGCGTCTCGCGGCATCGTCCCCGTCATCCTCGGCGGCGACCACTCGATCACCTGGCCTGCCGCGACCGCGGTGGCTGACGTCCATGGCTACGGCAACGTCGGCATCGTTCATTTCGACGCGCACGCCGACACCGCCGACGAAATCGAGGGCAACCTGGCCAGCCACGGCACCCCGATGCGTCGACTCATCGAATCCGGCGCGGTGCCCGGCACACATTTCGTCCAGGTCGGCCTGCGCGGCTACTGGCCGCCGCAGGACACGTTCGAGTGGATGCTCGAACAGGGCATGACGTGGCACACCATGCAGGAGATCTGGGACCGCGGGTTCAAGGACGTGATGCGCGACGCGGTCAGCGAGGCGCTCGCCAAAGCGGACAAGCTCTATGTCTCGGTCGACATCGACGTGCTCGATCCCGCACACGCGCCGGGTACCGGCACGCCGGAGCCGGGCGGGATCACCAGCGCCGACCTGCTGCGGTTGGTGCGTCAACTTTGTTACGAGCACGATGTCGCCGGCGTCGACGTCGTCGAAGTGGCACCCGCCTACGACCATGCCGAATTGACCGTCAACGCCGCGCACCGGGTGGTGTTCGAGGCGCTCGCCGGGATGGCCGCGCGTCGTCGCGACGCCGCACAGGCAAAACCTGGGCCGCCAGCGCGATAGGGCGCACGCCTCCGGTATCGAAGCTTCCGAGATAGCTAGTCCCCCAGGCTGATTCGCCGACAGGGGTTGGCGATGCCTACGGCATTAGGCGAACTTACCGTTGCAACAGGAACCACTGCACCGCAGCGGATGCCAATCGTCGAACATCCCCCGACCCTGGTCGCATACTGCTCGTTGGCGGCCGCAGAATGGCGCCGCCGCCATAGGGGGTTATGGAGATGAAGTATCTCGTTCAGTGGA
>JAJKIB010000303.1 GCA_021154745.1 Mycobacterium sp. | reverse complement strand
GCGAACCCATCACCGGCCACCATGAAAGGCAGCCTAGGTCCACACCGAGCGGCGCGGCGTCGATGAGCATCAAGTTCGGCCCTGGCTGTATCGGCGGACATGGATAGGTGGACGCGGGCGTTCGATGCGGTGGTGAAGATCCCGACACGATGAACCGACTCGGTTCGCTTGCACAGGGACCACTGAGCGGCCCTGAAGTACGTTGGAGGGATGGTTGTTCTTGTCGTGGTGTTGCTGGTGCTGCTGATCGTGCTTCCGATCGTCGGATGGGCGCTCTGGCTGTTGATCACGACGGCGCTTGTCGGAGCGATCATCGGTGGGTTCGCACGGCTCGTGCTGCCCGGCCGTCAGGACATCGGGATCTTCACGACTATCGTCATCGGCTGGATCGGCTCACTGGTCGGCAGCCTTCTCGGTCGACACCTGTTCCACGTCGGAACGCTGTTCACCGTGCTGTGCGAGATTGCCATCGCGGCGGTGCTCGTCGCGGCCGCGAGCAGCCGGGCCGGGAATGCGGTTGCACATCGCAACGCCACCCTGCGCTGGTGATCGGCCGCGCGGGGCCGCCGGAACACGACAGAGCGCGTTGTCGGGACCGCGCTGTAACTGGCTGGTGCGCGCCGCGGCCGAGGGGGCACAAGCACACCGTCCGAGGCCATTGACGGGGATCGGCGAGGGCGGCGTAGCGTCGGCTTGATGAAGGGGCAGCGAACCCGGCGGGTGCCCCGCTGGTCCGACTTCGCTCCGCTGATCTCGCTCGACAAACCCGATCTGAACCCGACCCGACGCCGGTTGGCCCGGGCCTTGACCATCGACGATCTGCGGTCGCTCGCCCGCCGCCGCTGCCCACGCTCGGTCTTCGACTACACAGACGGCGCCGCCTCGGCGGAGATCAGCCTGGACCGTGCCCGGTCGCTGTTCGCCGACCTCCAGTTCAACCCGTCCGTGCTTCGGGATGTCGGCCAGCTCGACACGTCGGCCACGATCCTCGGAGTGCGATCCGAGCAGCCCTTCGCATTCGCGCCGACCGGATTCACCCGGCTCATGCACCACGAGGGGGAGCGCGCAGTTGCCCGGGTCGCTGAGCGGTACGGCGTGCCGTATGCGCTGTCCACGATGGGCACGACCTCGGTCGAAGACCTCGCCGCCGCCGCCCCGGGCGCGCGCAAGTGGTTCCAGCTCTACGTGTGGCGGGACCGCGCCGCTACCCAGGACCTGATGGCCCGGGCGCAGGCAGCCGGGTTCGAAGCGTTGATCCTCACCGTGGACGTTCCGGTGGCCGGGCCACGGCTGCGCGACGTTCGCAACGGGTTCGCCATCCCGCCCAAGCTCAAGGCAAGGACGGTCGGCAATGCGATCCTGCATCCGGCCTGGTGGGTCAACCTGCTGACAACGGAGCCGCTCAGATTCGCGACATTGGCCAGCTGGGACTCCACGGTCGCCGAAATGATCGACACCCTGTTCGACCCGACGATGACGGTGGACGATCTGGCTTGGTTGCGCTCGGCGTGGGACGGACCGCTCGTCGTCAAGGGCATCCAGAGCGTGGCCGACTCCCGACGGGTGGTCGACGCGGGCGCCGATGCAGTGATCGTGTCCAACCACGGCGGCCGGCAGCTCGACCGGGCGCCCGTCCCCCTGCGATTGCTCCCCGACGTCGTGCAGGAGTTGCAAGGGCGTGCCGAGGTATGGGTCGACACCGGCATCATGAGCGGTGCCGACATCGTCGCGGCCCGGGCTCTCGGCGCGGACGCCGCCCTGATCGGCCGGGCCTACCTGTACGGGCTCATGGCCGGCGGCGAGCGCGGCGTCGAGCGCGCGGCCCAGATCCTCACGAGCGAGATACGCCGCACCATGCAGCTGCTCGGCGTGCAGAAGGTCGCTGAACTCGGACCCGCGCACGTCACCCTGCCCTGATCACCTTCGCGGGAGGACGCCGCTATGGCCGACATCATCGAGGTCATCCCCACCTTCGAGCAGTACGCGTTCACGTTCGGTGGTGTGGCGCCGCTGCGCAAGGTGGCGCCGGGCACCGCGCTGCGGCTGTGGTCCGAGGACGCATTCTGCGGCGCGCTGCGCAGCGTCACGGATCTGTCGAGCGACAAGGTCGACCTGCGCTTCGTGAACCCGCAGACCGGCCCTTTCTACGTAGAGGGCGCGGAGCCGGGCGACACGCTGGCGCTGCATCTGGTCAGCCTCGAGCCCGCCCGCGACTGGGGCGCATCAGCGGCTATCCCGTTCTTTGGCGGGCTCACGAGTACGGACCGCACGGCCATGCTCCACGAGGCGCTACCCGACACCACGTGGATCTATCACCTCGATTCGGCCGCGCGCACCGTGCAGTTCCAGGCACGGCACAGCGAGCACCGCATCGAGCTGCCTCTGGAGCCGATGCTTGGCACGGTCGGCGTTGCGCCGGCGTCCAACGAGGTGCGCAGCTCCCTTGTGCCCGACCGCTTTGGCGGCAACATGGACACCCCGCAGATGCGTGCCGGCACCACCTGCTACCTCGGCGTCAACGTCGAGGGAGCCATGTTCTCCATCGGCGACGGGCACTACCGCCAGGGTGAAGGCGAGTCGTGCGGCACGGCCGTCGAGGGAGCCATGACCACGACGCTGATCGTCGAGCTGATCAAGGGGTCAGCGCCGGGTTGGCCACGGCTGGAAGACGACGAACACATCATGACGGTCGGCTCCAGCCGCCCGCTCGAGGACGCCTGGCGGGTCTCGCAGGTGCAGATGGTCGGCTGGCTCGGCGAACTGTACGGCTTACACCCGATGGACGCATACCAGGTGCTCTCGCAGATCTCGGAAACGCCGCTCGCGAACGTCGTCGACGTGAACTACAGCGTCGCGACGAAGGCGCGCAAGGCACTGCTGCCGGCCGCCTCCGCCTTCGGCGGGCTGCACAGCGACCTGCGCGCCCGCGCTGCCGAACTCGGCCGAGCGTAACGTCCCGTCTCCGCTCCGCTACCGTCCAGGAAAGGCGATCGGCATGGACCTACAGCTCACCGGGCGGCGCGCTCTGGTCACCGGAGGCACTCGCGGCATCGGCCGCTCGATCGTCGAACACTTCGTCGCCGAGGGTGCGTCGGTCGCCTTCTGCGCGCGTGACGCCGCCGCGGTGAAGCGCACCCAGGAGGAGCTGAGCGCGGGCGGCGTGCAGGTCGTCGGCAGCCCCCTCGACGTCGCCGACGCCGCCGCCCTCGCCGAGTGGGCGACCAGCAGTGCCGATCAGCTCGGCGGCATCGACATCGTGGTGTCCAACGTCAGCGCGCTCGCCATCCCGGACGAGCCGGCGAACTGGACGGCGTCGTTCGAGGTCGACCTGATGGGCGCGGTTCGCTTGGTCAATGCCGCCATGCCATACCTCGAGGCGAGCGATGCTGCTTCCATCGTGGCGGTGTCGAGCGTGTCCGGCCGCGAGATCGACTTCGCGGCCGGCCCGTACGGCACGATCAAGGCCGCGCTGATCCATTACATGCAGGGGCTGGCCAACCAGCTTGCAGCGAAGGGTATTCGAGCTAACTCGGTGTCACCCGGCAACGTCTATTTCGACGGCGGTGTCTGGCAATCGATCGAGCAGAATCAGCCGGAGTTCTTCGCGCTCGCCTTGGACCTCAACCCGACGAAGCGGATGGCGACCCCCGACGAGATCGCTCGCACCGTCGTCTTTGTCGCCAGCCCCGCGTCGAGCCGCACGAGCGGTGCGAACGTCCTGGTCGACGGCGCCCTATCGCGCGGCGTCCAGCTCTGACGCACGGCGCGAACGGCCCCTCTGCGTGTCGGCGACCGATGCGCGTGCTCGTAAGTTTCGGGTCACGCGCCGCTACCTGCGGTGGCGAAGCGGCCGTATGTCTGCGCCGCGGGGTGGGCGACTCCGGCAGCAGCATCTCGGTCGGCATGAAGAACCCGTGACCGCGAGGGCAGATGATTCGGGCATGCTCGATCGGCCCATCGGTCGAGCCAAGGATGACTCGGTCGAAGATTTCGGCGGGCAGGCTGCAGCCCGGTCGCCATCGATCGAGGCAACGGAGGGTGCGCGATGACAGCCGAAGACATCGACCGCTATCTCGAGGATGTCGACGAGCCCAAACGCGGCACGCTGCAGGAAGTGCGCCGGCGCATCCTGGAGATCATTCCGAATGCAGAGCAGTGTCTGTCCTACGGAATGCCCGCATTCAAGGTGCAGGGCAAGACGGTGGCCGGCTTGGCCGCCTTCAAGAAACACTTGAGTTACCTGCCGCACAGTGGCTCGGTTCTCGCGGAGCTGGCCGAGGAAACCGGGGGCTACGCCCAGACCAGCGGGTCGCTGCACTTCGGGATCGACACGCCCCTCCCTCGCCCACTGATCCAGAAATTACTCACGACAAGGATGCGAGAGGCCGGTCTCGACAGTTCCTGATGCCGCTGAGCGGCAGCGGTTGCGATGGCGACGACGCAGCGGTTGCGATGGCGACGTTGTTGCGCAGCAGCGATTGTCCCGCAGCGCGGTGCAGCGTGCGCCGAACGGTCCGGGTGCACGGCGCCCGGTGAGCGAGACGTCGCGATGTGGTGATTAGCTTGGTGGGATGATTGTCCGATTCGCGGGAAATCGAGGAGGTCGGCCATGAATTGTCGCCATTTGCGGGCCGCAGCCGCGTCGGGACTGGCCCTTACCGTGCTCGCGGTCCCCTCGGTCAGCGCCGCGTCGGCACCCGGATCCCGTCCGTCGAATTGCTCGTCCGGTGCCCACACGCTCTCGCGCTTGGGCGATCACGTGTACCCCGAGACCGGCAATGGTGGATACACCAGCCTCCATACCGACGTGGTCATGGTCTACGACGCCCCGAGCAACAAGTTCCTGCCGGGCAACCACGTCGTGCTCACCGAGCGCGCGACGCAATGCCTGACCGACTTCAGCCTCGACTTCGAACGCACCAGCGTCGACCCCGTGAATGGCCCGGACATGACGGTCAACTCGATCATTGTCAATGGCCGGCCGGCGTCCTACAGGTTCGTGCAACCGACCTACCCTGGCGACCCGAACGGGCCGGACGATCCTGACCCGCTCGCCCACCAGGCCGGCCAGGTCGACCCGGTCGGCGGGCCGGAGCACAACCCGCTGCCGCCAGCCTGCACGCCGCAGGTGACCGGCGACGATGTGAACGCGCAAAATGGCGAGCCCTGCCCGGCCAACAAATTGGTGATCACGCCGTTCCGGCGCATCCCGGCCCACGCCAAGTTCAAGGTCACCGTGTTCTACACGGGCCGCCCGGGCGTGCATATCGACGGCGACGGCTCGACCGAGGGCTGGTTCCGCAACGACACGCCACCCGGCGATGGCGGCTTCGTCACCACCGAGCCGGTCGGCACCGAGGACTGGATGCCGCTCAACGACCATCCGAGCGCGAAGCCGACCTACGACTTCTACGACACGGTCAACGCGGGCAAGACCGCGATCGCCAACGGCATGCTCGTCTCTTCGGTCGACAATCGGCCCGATGCCCAGTTCCCGGCCGGCTCGACGACGTGGCACTGGCACTCGGCCGCCCCGATTGCGAGCTATCTGGTCGAGAACAGCGTTGGCCGCTACCAGCTGAGCTGGCGCGACGCCAGCGACGGCATCCGCTACTACGAGGCGCAGGCCAGCGCCATCAGCCCCGCACAGAAGCAAGCCAACCGCGCGATCATGGACCAGCAGCAGGACATCACAGACTTCCAAGCGCGGTTCAACGGCCCGTTCCCGTTCACCTCGGACGGCGTCCTCGTCGGCATCCCGCAGGCCGGGTTCGAGGAGGAGATGCAGACCATGATCACCTTCCAGGGCGGCAGCATCGGATTGCGGACGTTCCACCACGAGAACATGCACCAGTGGTGGGGTGACAACGTCACCGAGGCCAACTACAACCTCACCTTCTTCAAGGAGGGGATGGCCACCCTCGGCGAGTACCTGTTCATCGCGCGGAACGCCGCGAATGCCGCCGGTGGCCTCGGCACACCAGCTGGCGACGCCGCGTTCCAGACGACGCTGGTCAGCCAGTTCAACACCAACTACGCACGCGGCGGCACGTTCTGGACCGCCGCGCCGTCTGACCCGACACCGGCCGGGCTGTTCTCCGGCTCGGCCACCTACACCCGACCCGGCACGGCCTACCTCGCACTGCGACAGATCCTCGGCCCGGACAGGTTCACCGGCGCGATGCAGCAGATCCAGCGCGAATACGGTGGCTCCACCATTACCGAAACACAGCTCGAGGCGGTGTTCCACGCCTGGATGCCGAACCAGAGCGCCGCGTGCAGCGCCCGCCTGGATCAGTTCTTCAGCCAATGGTTCGACACCGCTTATCCGCGCGGCGGCGGGGCGAATCGGCCCCAGCTGACCGGTCCGGGCCTCGCCGGCCCAGGCTTCTACAACGCCGACGGGACCTGCGGCTGAGCTCTCACCGCCGCGGCTGCCCGGCACATACGGCCCGGCTCCTGGACGATCCGCCACAGCGGGTTAGACAAGACTTCGTGGCCGGGTGGCTCGCCAACCGATCACCAGCGCGAGGGCGGCGAGGGCGAGCTGGATCGCGAGGTAGCCCAGCTGAAGGGGCCAGTACTGGCTGGCGGGGTGATAGCGGCCGCCGCCGATGTCCCACGCGTTGTCCGGTGTTGCTCTCGGTCCGGTCGCCGTTGACGCCGGAGTGAGAGAGCGCATGACCCAGCCGGTGACCAGGAACAGGGCGAGAAAGCTGACCAGGGCGGCGCCGATAGCAGGCAGTGTGCGCCGCAGGTAAGCGCCGATCGCGGCGGCGAGGGCGAAGGCGAGGACCGCCTCGGCGGCGGGGGCGAGGTCGATGGACACGAACCAGATCCAGCGGGAGCTGGTCAGCCCGCCGCGGTTGAGTGGTATCTGAGCGCGGTCGTTGGCGAAACCGCCGATCAGCCCGACCAGCGCCAGGCAGGCGGCCAGGACACCGGTCTTTGTGGCGTACCAGCGTCGTCGACCGATCGATTGGGTCCAGGCGACGAGTTGGGTCCGCTGCTCGACTTCGCGGGCGATCAGCGGAGCTCCGACGAGCACACCGATGACCACCATGAGCAGCGGCAGTCCTTCCTCGAAGACCGGGATGGCGAAGTTGTAGCTGTGTGCGAAGGAGGACTGTTGACCGCCGGAGTAGCGAGAGAGCAGCGCGTGGCATCCCGGCGGCGGGGTGTGCACCAGCCGTTCCCCCCCGCCGGGCAACGGACAGCCGACGGCGTGCAGCCGCGCCAGCCAGTGTGCATAGTCGGCCAGCCATCGGTCCGCACTCCGGGCGACCGCGGCGCTCAAGCCGCAGACAAGCGAGAGCACGAGCGCGGTCCAGGCCAGCTGGCCGCGGTGTTGGCGCCAAAGCAGACATTTCATGCCGGTACCTCGCTGCGCTGCTGCCGCGGCGCGGCAAGGTAGCCCAGGGTCAGTTCGTCGAAGGTCGGCTCGGCCTCCTCGAAACCCGGCCCGATGTTCGCTTCGGAATCCAGGCGCACCAGCGCCGTCGTGCGGCCTGCCGTGTTGGTGGAGCTGACCACGCTGATCCCGCTGCGATGCGGCCAGTCAAGCGGGCCGCTCAGCACGCGGTGGCTGGCACGCAGGTCGTCGATGTCACCGGCGACCTGCACCCGCCCGGCGGACAGCACGATCAAGTAGTCGCAGATACGCTCGAGTTCGGCGATCACATGCGATGAGAACAACACGGCGACCCCGTCGTCGGCGCAGGTCGCGAACATCGAGGTCAGGAACTCGCGCCTGGCCAACGGGTCCAGGTTGGCCAAGGGTTCATCGAGCAGCAACAGCTCCGGGCGTTTGGCGAGCACCAGGGTCAGGGCGACCTGAGCCCGCTGCCCACCGGACAGCGAGTTGATGCGGGCCCGAGGTGGGATTTCCAGCGCCCGCACTCGCGCCTCGGCCAACTGCGCGTCGAAGCGTGAGTTCATGCACCGGCCCAGCTCGAGCACGTCCGCGACCCGCAGCCGCGGCCACAACGGCGCGTCCTGGGCGACGTAACCGATCTTCGCCAACTGTCGACCGGGTGCCCGGCCCGCGACCTGCACCGTTCCGGCCGTCGGGCGCAACAGTCCCACAGCGAGGTTGAGCAGGGTTGTCTTGCCGGCCCCGTTCGGCCCGACCAAGGCCACCACCCGCCCGGCCGGCACCGCCGCGCTGCAATCCTGCAGCGCCCACCCGCGGCCGGGGTATCGGTGCCCCAGACCGGTCAGCGTCAACGCAGCCGTCATCCCACACCACCGACAACGTCCGTCTCGGACCCTGCCTCGTCGAGCGCGACCGACACCAGCATTCGGATCTGCTCACCGCTCAACCCCGCCGCACGTGCCCGGCGCACCCAGCGCAGCAGTGAATCGCGCACCGTTCGAGGAGCAACCACCATGCCGGCCGGCGGCACCGCCGTGACGAACGTTCCCATGCCCTGCCGCCTCACCACCAAACCCTCGTGCTCGAGCTCGGCGTAGGCCTTGACGACCGTGTTGGGGTTAATGGCCAGCGCTTCGACGACCTCCCGCAACGGCGGGAGCTGTTCTCCGGGAGCCAACCGCCCGAGCATCACATCGCGACGCACCTGCGCCATCAGCTGCCGGTAGATCGGGACGCCGCTGCCCGCATCGATCCGAAACACGAGCAACCCCGATCCGTAGTACCAACTGTACTAGCAAAGTACTACTCCGGCGGGAAAGTGTGCAAGCCAAAACGCCTTCGGGCATTGGCGGCACGACGCTGTTCATGTCAGCCAGGTATCGGGTTAGGGCGGTCAACAGAAGCGCTCAGGTCGCCGGAGGCTACCGACCGCATGGAACTGCACGAACCTAGTCATGGCAAGGTTGCCCGATGGCGGACATG
>JAJKIB010000302.1 GCA_021154745.1 Mycobacterium sp. | reverse complement strand
GAGTGGTGGAAGTCGTGCCTGCTCCCGGTCAACTGGAAGCTCGCGACCGAGGCCTTCATGGAGGGCTACCACGTCCCGCAGACCCACCCGCAGCTGCTGCCGTCGTCGCACACCCCGGACCCGTCCGTGCACCCCGTCATCGAGACAAGCCTGCACTTCATGCGGACGCTTGGCTCCGGCATGGGAGGGATGACGCACGAGAACGACGTGCGGATTGCCGAGGGTCTGCAAAACATGTCGCTTCCGGACGACCCGGCGCAGGCGATGGCGGGCTGGCGCGGTGCGGTCAACGACGCGGTCACGCAGTGGCACCGGGCCCGCGGCTGCGACTTTCCCGACCTGAACGATCTGGATCGTCGCGGCGTCATCGACCCGATCGGCTTCTGCTTCCCGCACTACTTCATGCTGCCCACCTACAGCAGCGCGTCGTCCTACCGGATCCGCCCCCTGGGACCCGAGGAAACACTGTTCGAGATCTGGTCGCTCACCCGCTATCCGGGCGACCGCTCACCAGGGAAACCCACCCCGCCCGAGCCGCTGGCTCCCGACGACCCGAGCTGGCCGACGATCCCGGCCCAGGACTTCTCCAACCTGCCGCGTCAGCAAAAAGGTCTGCACGCCAAGGGATTCGACTTCATGCGGTTATCGACACAAATCGAAGGGCTGATCTCGAACTTCGAGCGCGTGGTGGACGGCTTCCTGGCCGGCCTGCCCCACCAGCGGCTGGTAGAGGCAATCCAGCGGACGAACACCACCATCGACGTGCCCGTCGCCGACCTGGGGCTGTCCGACCGCATCAGGTTTGAGGTCCGATGACCGACTGGGACAAGTCCGTCGACCTGCTGATCGTGGGCAGCGGCGGGGGCGGAATGGTGGCAGCGCTCGCGACGCTCGATGCCGGACTCGAGCCACTGGTAGTCGAGAAACAGGCCCTTGTAGGAGGGTCCACGGGGCTCTCGGGAGGCATGGTCTGGCTGCCCAACAACCCGTTGATGCGCCGCGATGGCATCCCGGATTCACATGAAGACGGCCTCGCCTACCTTGCCGATGTCGTCGGCGACATCGGCGCCGCGTCGTCGCCGGCGCGTCGCGAGGTCTTCCTCACGTCGGGCTCCGACATGATCACCTTCCTGCTGCGTAAGGGCGTTCGGCTCGTCCGCTGTCCCGGCTGGAGCGACTACTACCCGAATCACAAAGGCGGCAACACCGCCGGCCGTGGTGTCGAAGGAATCCCGTTCGACGCCGCCGAGCTCGGAAGCTGGAGTGACAAGGTCCAGCCGTCGATGGCCAAGAATTTCGGGTTCGTCGTGTTGACCAACGAGCTGCGCTCTGTGCAGTACTTCAACCGCGCGCCGCGGGCGTTTGCTGTCGCCATGCATGTGTTCGCGCGCACCATGGCCGCGCGTATCCGGCGCCGCGAAATGCTCACCAACGGTGCATCATTGATCGCGCAGATGCTGAAGTCCCTGATCGGCCTCGCCGACGGCCGGCCTCCGCTGTGGACGAACACCACGATGGAAGACCTCATCGTCGAGGACGGTCGGGTCGTCGGCGCCCGCGTCAAGCGTGACGGTGCAACGCTTTCGATCGAGGCGCGAAGGGGAGTGCTGCTCGCGGCCGGCGGTTTCGGCCACAACGCCGACATGCGGCGCCGCTACAGCGGCGATCAGCCCAATGAGGGGAAGTGGTCGATCGCGAATGCGGGCGATACCGGTGAGGTGCTACAGGCGGCGATGCGTTTGGGTGCAAAAACCGACCTCTTGGACGAAGCCTGGTGGCTGCCATCGGTTTTCATCGCCGACGGCGGCCCGGCCGCCAAGTCGCTCGGCTCGGGGCGGCAGCGCCCGGGGGCCATCTACATCGATTCGACCGGTCGGCGGTTCTGCAACGAGTCCAACTCCTACGTCGAGGTCGGCAAGGCGATGTACGCCAACAAGGCGGTGCCTTGCTGGATGATCTTCGACGAGGGCTACGTCAGCAGGTACGTTTCGGGCGCCAACCCGCTGAAGAAGCGACGCATGCCCGAAGCGCTGATCGAGCGGGGCGCCGTTGTACGTGGTGACACCATCGGCGACCTCGCACGCCAAATCGACGTTCCCCCAGGTGAATTAGCGCATACGATCCAGCGGTTCAACGATTTCGCTGCCAAGGGCCTCGACCCGGACTTCGGACGCGGCCAGTCGGCCTACAACGACTGCCTGGGCGACCCGGGATATCGGCCGAATGCCGCGATCGGACCGCTCGATCGCGCGCCGTACTACGCGACACGGGTCCTTCCCGCTGATGTCGGGACATGTGGAGGCGTGATCACCAACGAGCACGCGCAGGTCCTCGACGAGCAGGACCAGGTTATCGACGGACTTTATGCGACGGGTAACACGACCGCCACGGTGATGGGCCGAACGTATCCGGGTGCAGGCGCGAGCATCGCGAGCACGATGGTGTTCGGCTACGTCGCGGCCCGCCACGCCGCCGGACGGCGCTGACCGCCGACTGCACGGTTGTTTGCGCGTCTACTCGACGTTTCTGTACAACCGTGCATTGGGTGAGCAGTTACGCCTCGTCGCGGTCGACGAAATCGCGTGGCTTCAAACCGGACTGCATCAATTCTGCCCGTCGGGCCTGAACGTCGGACGCAGCGCCGACCATGTTCGTCAGGATGTGGCTCACCTGCAGATGAACGCGCATCCCCATCAGCTCCCAGGCGCGCTTGACGTTGTTCTTCACCGCCATCAGCGTGGTCAACGGGATCTGTCCGATCTTGCGTGCCATCTCCTCGACGGTTTCCTCGAGGTCCTCGCGCGGCACCACCTTGTTGAGCAGCCCCCAGTCCAGCGCTTCGCGCGCGGAAAGTGTTGGCGCCAAAAGCAACCAGTCCATGGTGCGATGCCAGTTCATCAGCAGCCACGGCTCGATCATCGTGTGCCCGCCGGGCTCACCGAGGCTCTGCGCCAGCGGCATCTGGAAGTATGCGTCCTCCGACGCGACACAGAAGTCCGTCAGCAGGCCCAGGTAGATACCGCCGCCCATGCAATAGCCATGGATTTGGGAGATCGTCGGCTTGGGGAACTCCCACAGATACAGCGTCGGCCACAGAAACAGGTCGGCGGTGCCCTTGTAAAGATCCTCGAAGGTGTCACCGAAGTCCGGATACGGATTCTCATCGGGACCCCAGCGGGCCACGTGTCCGCCGCAGAAGCCCTTCCCGTTGGCCTTGAGGATCACGACCTTGATCTCCTTGTCGCGGTCGGCCTCGTGCAGGCAGGCGTCGATTTCCTGCACCAGTTGCGCGTCCTTGGTGTTGGCCCTGTCGGCGCGGTTGAGGATGATCCGCGCAATCGGTGGCTCGCGCTCATAGATGACGGATTCGAGGGTGCGCCGTTCCATGGTTATCTCCTACAGAATCGCGCCGCTGTCCTTGGCTGCGGACATGTCGTCCCAGTCGAGGCCGAGCTCCAACAGAATTTCCTCGGTGTGCTGTCCATGCTCGGGTGCCCGCGCAGGCGGCGGAGCGGTTTCGTCGAATTGCACTGGTGCCGCGACGATCTGGTACGTGTTACCTTGGTCGTCCACGTTGGCGATGGTGTAGCCGTTCGGCTCAACCTGAGGATCGTTCAAGGTTTCCTTCGGCGTCGCCAGCGCCGCCCACACGCCCGGCTCGTCCGCAAGCGCCTTGCGCCAATGGTCGAGGTCCTGGCCCGCGATCGCCTCACCGACGAGCGCACATGCCTCGGCGGCGTTGGCGATCAGATTGCTCGACGGCACGAACCGTTCGTCGGTCGCGAGCTCCGGCAGGCCGATCCGCTCACAGAACCCGGTCCAGAAGCGATCGGGCTGCAGGAACACCAACTGGATCCACCTGTTGTCGCGCGTCTTATAGCGATTGACCAGTGGGTTGATCGCCAAACCCGGCGGCGCGCCGGGAATGCCGTCGATGTCGAACAGGTCGGCCACTGAAATCGACGGCGCGATGGACCACATCGCCTGAGCCAGCAGTGACGAATCGACGACGGACGGCTCTGCGGTGCGTTCGCGATGAAACAGCGCGGCGCACACGCCGCCGGCCAATGTGATGCCACCCTGCAGATCGCCGAAACCGGGACCCTGGACTGCAGGAGTCTCGGTGCCGAACGGCGTCATTGTGTATGCGACTCCACCGCGGGAAAGATATGTCGCGGCGTCGAATCCGCCCTTGTTGGCGTCGGGCCCACGTACTCCTGTGCCGGTGCCGCGGGCGATGATGATGTTCGGGTTGAAGGCGCGTATCTCGTCGACCGTCAGCCCCGCCCGTTCCAACGCGGCAGGCAGCCAGTTGGTCAGGAACACGTCCGCGGTGGCCAGTAGGCGAGCGAGGTACTCGCGGCCGGTGTCGGACTTGATGTCGATCGCGATGCTGCGCTTGCCACGGTTTCCAATCTCCAGGATGAAGTCGACATCGGCCCGGGCGTTCTGCCGGGTAAAGCCTCCGATCACGAGCGCGCGACCGGGATCACCGCCCTTCACATCCTCGACCTTGATGACGTCCGCGCCCCAATCCGCAAGCGCCGCACCGGCCGACGGCACATATGTCCACGAAGCCAACTCGACGACGCGCACTCCGCGCAACACTTGTGTCATTGCAAAGCCTTTCCGACTTCTTGCAGGTACTTGTCGGAGCCGCCGAGGAAGGCGCTCCAGCCGAGCAGGCGCTTGAGATACAGGTGAGCGTCGTGCTCCCAGGTGTAGCCGACGCCGCCGAACACCTGGATCGCAGTGTCGGCGACGGTCGCCAATTGCCCCGCGTATGCCTTGGCGCGCACGGCGGCTAGGTGGCGCTCGGCGGGTTGGGCGGCGTCGGCCGCCCATAGCGCGTGCAGCACCCCGCTGCGCGCGAGTTCGACGGTCTCGTACATGTCGACGCAGAGGTGCTGGACCGCCTGAAAGCTTCCGATGGGCTGGTCGAACTGCCGTCGCACCTTGGCGTATTCGACCGCAAGGTTCATCACCGCTGTCGCGGCGCCCAGCGCGTCGGCCGCGTAGGCGATCAGCACGTCGTCCACGAGGCCCTGAAGATCATCCGCCGACGGGGAAGCCAGCCGCTGCGCAGGCGAATCGTCGAATCCAACCTCGAACAACTTGCGCGTCGGATCCACATGCGCCCGCTCCGTCACCGAGACACGGTCCGACGTCGCATCGACGGCGAAGAGTCCGGTACCGCCGCGGTCCTCGGCCAGCACCAGCACGACGTCGGCCGCGGCCGCATCCGGAAGTGCCGAGATCGCGCCGCGGACCACTCCGTTCTCGACGACAGGACGTGGACCACTCAGCGGACCGACCGTGGCCATCGTGGAACCGTCGGCGATACCGGTCAACAGCGAGGCGGCAGTCGCGCCGGTGGACATCCGAGTCAGCGCCCGCGTCGCGGCGACTGCGCTCGACAGCCACGGCCCCGGGTGCAGCGCGGCACCGAGTTCCTCGGCCACAACGCCGGCATCGACCATCGTCATGCCCGAGCCGCCATACTCCTGCGGTACCAGCACACCGGTGGCGCCCAGGGCCGCCAATCCACCCCACACCTCATCCGTCGTACCGGTCGAGTCATCCATCATCGGCCTAACATGTGTTGGGAGGCTCGCCTTTTCAGCCAGATAGCGGCGCACGGTGTCACGCAGGGCCAGCTGTTCGTCGGTGAGCTCAAGATTCATGGGCGCGGGAGCCCAAGCACTCGCGTCGCCGTGACGCTCTTGTTGATCTGAGTCGTGCCGCCCGCGATCGTCAGCGAGCGCGACGTCAGTCGATACTCCGTCCACCGTCGATGTCCGTCGAGTGGGCCGAGGACGTCGTAGGCCAAGGCGGCGAGTTCCTGGCCGATCTCGGCCCACACGCTCTTGGCCAGGCTGGCCGAGCCCAGCGCGTCGCCGCCGTACAGCGTCGCGGAGATCGACCGCTGGCAGAGCACCTCCAGGTACTTGATGCGCACCGCTACCTCGCCGAGGCGGCGCAACGTGGCCGTGTCCTCGAGGACGGGCCTTCCGTCGACGTCACGCTCGGCCAGGTCGGCCACCAGATCTTGCAATTGCACCTCTAGCTGCGCGTACAGGCGCGCCGCTCCGGCCCGTTCGTGACTCAGCGTGGTAGTGGCCACCTGCCACCCACCGTTGAGCGGGCCCAGCAACGCGTCGGTGGGCACCCGCACGTCGTTGAAGAACACCTCCGCGAAATCGGCGGCGCCGTTGAGCGTGACGAGCGGACGCACCTCGATGCCCGGCAACGTCATACCGACGATCAGGCACGAGATGCCCTTGTGCTTGGGGGCGTCCGGGTCGGTGCGCACATACAGTTGACACCAATTGGCGCGATGACCCAGTGACGTCCAGATCTTCTGGCCGGTGACCACGTACTCGTCGCCGTCCAACACCGCGCGGGTGCGCAGAGAGGCGAGGTCGGAACCCGCTTCCGGTTCCGACATGCCTTGGCACCAGATATCGTCGGCGCGCACCATGCGGGGGAGCAGCTCGCGCTTCTGCGCATCGGTGCCGTACTGCATGATCGCCGGCGCGATGTTGTTGATCCCGATCACGTTGAGCGGTACCGGTGCTCGCGCCTGCGTCGTTTCCTCCGCGTAGACGAGCTGCTCGAGCACGGTGGCTCCGCGGCCGCCGTACTCCTGCGGCCAGGACACCGCGCCCCAGCTTGCGTCGGCCAACGTGGCGTCCCATGCGCGCAGCGTCTCAAACGTATCGGGGTCGCGGCCGCGCCTGCGGCCGGCAGCCACCACCTCTTCGGTCAGGTTCGCGGTCAACCATGCGCGCAGCTCCTTGCGGAACTGTTCGACCTCCGGCGGGTATGAGAAGTCCACGGTGTCCTGTCGCGAAGGGTCGGATCGGTTTCTTTTCTATTTTAGTAGATATAGCTACTCTCGTAGCTACAGTTGGCTCTGTTGCCGCAGAACTTCGTAGATGGGCTTTGGATGGCGCTCACCGTGGGCAGGTCAGCCATCGTGCGTGTCGGGTACTCGAAGTTCCTCCGAGATAAGGGCATTGACCGGCGGCCGCTTGCCGAGGAGGTCGAGTCATGGGCAGGGTGACGGGCAAGGTCGCGCTGATCAGCGGAGCGGCGCGCGGTCAAGGGCGGTCACACGCGCGGCTGCTCGCCGCCGAGGGCGCCGACATCATCGCCGTGGACATCTGCGAAGACATCGAGACCAACGAGTATCCGCTTGCGCGGCCCGAGGACCTCGACGAGACGGCCCGGCTGGTGGAAAAGGAGGGGCAGCGCGCGTTCACCGAGATCGCCGATGTCCGCGACCGCGCCGCGCTGTCGTCCGCGATCGATCGCGGTGTCGCCGAGTTCGGCCACCTCGACATCGTCGTCGCCAACGCGGGCATCTGTCCGCTGACCGCGGGCCTGCCGCCGCAAGCGTTTGTCGATGCGGTGGACGTGGACCTAGTGGGCGTGCTCAACCTCGTGCACGCAAGCATGAAGCATCTGCAGGCCGGCGCGTCGATCATCGCGACGGGATCGGTGGCGGCGTTCATGGCATCGATGAACACCAGCGGCATCGACGGCGGGCCGGGCGGCGCGGGCTACGCATTCGCGAAACAGGTTGTCGCACACTATGTCAACGACCTCGCGGCGGCCCTGGCCCCCAAGCAGATCCGAGTGAACGCTATCCACCCGACCAACTGCAACACCGACATGTTGCACAGCCCGCCGATGTATCGCGCGTTCCGGCCCGACCTGCAGAACCCCACCCGCGAGGACGCCGAAATCGTCTTCCCGGTGATTCAGGGCATGCCGATTCCGTACGTCGAACCCGAGGACATCAGCGAGGCTGTACTGTTCCTGGCCAGCGACGCGGCCCGCTACGTCACCGGACAGCAGCTCCGCGTCGACGCCGGCGGCTTCCTCAAGGTCAAGCCGTGGTCGGGCGCGTAGGGAAGGCTTGAGCATGCCCAAAGGGATCATGTACGTGGAGACGATGCCGGTCTCGCCGGACCGCGAGGCCGAGTACCACAAGTGGTACAACGACACCCATCTCGCGCAGATCACCTCGGTCGACGGCATCGTGTCCGCCCGCCGGTTCGCCCCTGCCGACGGGAACGGACCGTTCATCGCCATCTATGAACTCGACTGCGACGACCTCGATGCGGCCGTGCAGCGGCTGGGCGAACTCGGCGCGAGCGGCAAGATGACCGGCCTCGAGAACCTCGCCATGGATCCGAAACCGATTCCCCGCGTGTACCGCGAGATCGGGTCGTACGAACCATGACATACACGGCAGATCCCTCTCTGCTCCTCGCGTCCGCAGAAGTCAAGCGGCGCATGTACGCGTTGATGGTGCTGATGAAGGCCGCCGACGACCGGCTGTCCAGAGGCATCGGCACGGGGGAGTTCATGTGCGTGTACTGGCCGTCGCGCGGCCAGGAGGCCATCGCCGCCGCGATGGGTGTCTCGCTGCGGCGCGACGACCAGCTGGTGACGACCTACCGAGGACTGCACGACCTCATCGGCAAAGGCGTTCCGCTGGAAGAGATCTACGGCGAGATGATGGGCCGCACCGTTGGCGCGAGCCGCGGCAAGGGCGGGACGATGCACATCGCCAAGCCGGAAGTGGGCGTGATGCTCTCCACCGGGATCGTCGG
>JAJKIB010000301.1 GCA_021154745.1 Mycobacterium sp. | reverse complement strand
TCGCGCCGGCAGCGCTCGAGCACTTCCTGCTTGTCCATGACCCTCCTCGACGATCGACCCGAAACGAGCGCGCAGTCTACAGTTGCCGCCCGATGCGCCTGGGCATGAACCGCAACGTGTGGGCAATGGGTTGGACGAGCCTCCTGAACGACGCCTCGTCGGAGCTGCTCTATCCGATCCTGCCCCTGTTTCTGACGATCACGCTCGGCGCTCCCGCCTCGGCCGTGGGCGCGGTCGAGGGCGCCGCGGACGCTGCTTCCCAGGTTGTGGGGTTGGCCATGGGCCGTCGCTCCGACCGGATCCGCCGGCGCATGCCCTTCGTCTGGGCCGGTTACACGCTGTCGAACATCGCCAAGCCGCTGGTCGCGATCGCGCCCGCCTGGGGCTGGGTGTTGGGCGCGCGCGTGGTCGACCGCACCGGCAAGGGCATCCGCACCGCTCCCCGCGACGCGCTGCTGCGCGATTCCAGCGACCCGTCACGGACCGGCTCCGTGTTCGGATTCCATCGCTTCATGGACTCGCTGGGCGCCGTGATCGGGCCGCTGATCGCCCTCGCCCTGCTCGCGGCGGGGCTGTCGTTCCGCCAGGTGATCGCCGTGGCGATCGTGCCCGCCATCCTGAGCATGTTCGCGCTGCGCCGGATCCGCGACATCCCGGCCCGGCCGCACGACCCGACCGCACAGCCGGATCCCCACAGGCTGTCCGACATGGGCCGGCCGTTCTGGACGTTCACGATCGCCTGGACCGTCTTCTCGCTGGGCAACTCGGCCGACGTGTTCCTGCTGCTGCGGGCCAAGGACCTCGGTCTCAGCGTGACGGCGGTGGTGCTGTCCTACGCGCTGTACAACACGCTCTACTCGGGGCTGTCGTGGCCGCTCGGCCACCTCTCCGACCGCGTCGGCAAGCGCCGCGTGCTGGCGGTCGGGCTGCTGGTGTTCGCAGCCGTCTACGCCGGGTTCGGACTGGCCGGCTCTGGCGTCGCCGTGTGGCCGCTGATGGCGATCTACGGGGTCTACATCGCGGCCACCGACGGCGTCAGCAAGGCGCTGGTCTCGGACCTGTCGCCGGCCGCGCTGCGCGCCACGGGACAGGGCGCGTTCAAGCTGGCCACCGGTGCGGCGGCGGTGGCGGCCAGCCTGGTGGCCGGCGTGCTCTGGCAGACCGTCGGACCCGGCGCCGTGTTCGCGCTGGGAGCCGGTGCCGCGCTTGTGGGGCTGCTCACGTTGGCCGTGACGCGGCCGCCGCGGCGGCTCGCCGGCTGACCCGTCGAGTCAGACCGCCACGGTCGCGTCAGCCAGCTCCTCGGCCACCTCGTGCAGATCGCGGTTGGCGTTCCAGACCTGCAGCTGGCGCTGGGCGCCGGTGCCGTTCTCGACCACCCACTCGACCCGCGCCAGTTGGCGGACGCAGCCCAGCTCGCGAGCGATCGGACGCAGCTCCCGCAGGCGTCGCTTCGCCAGCGTGCGCGCCGCCATCTTGATGCGCTTGCCAGCGGCTAGATCCATCAGCGGCGCATCCAGCCCGTAGCGCGCGGCCAGCCACTTGTTCTCCGACAGCAGCATACGGTTGTAGGCCACGGGCGGCCGCCCGGCGTCGACCTCGTCGAGGATCTGCTTGACCAGGCACTGCACGTACGCGGCCAGCGCCACGGTGTCCTCGACCCGGGTTTGCACGTCCATCACCCGCAACTCCACGGTGCCGAAGCGCGGGTGCGGCCGGACGTCCCACCAAAGGTGTGTGTAGTCACCGATCGCACCGGTCGCCTCCATGAAGCCCACGGCTTCGGCGTAGTCCTGGTAACTCTCGAACCGCGGCGAGATGCCGCTGCGCGGGAACGCGGCGAAGATCATTGCCCGCGTCGACTGCAACCCAGTAGCCTCGCCCCGCCAGAACGGCGAGTTGGTCGAAAGCGCCAGCAGCACCGGCAGCTCGATCAGGACCCCCTCCATCACCTGCAACGCGGCCTCGGGCGTGGGCACCGCCACGTGCACGTGCATGCCGAACACGAGCTCCCGGCGAGCGACGTACTGGAGCATCTCGATCAGCATCCGGTAGCGGTCGCGGGCGGTGATCTTCTGGTGCTCGTAGAGCGAGAAGGGATGCGTGGCAGCGGCGCCCAGGCGCATGTCGTGGTCGCGGGCGAGCCCGGCCGCGTAGCGGCGGATCGCGCGCAGGTCCTCGTCGGCCTGTCCCACCGTCTCGCAGACGACGGTGCCCGACTCCAGCACGCACTGCATCAGCTCCGGCTTCAGCTGTTCGGCGAACGGCCCGTCAGCGGCGATCTCCAGCATCGGCTCGACGCCCGACACGAGGTCGAAGGAGGTGGGGTCGACCAGCATGTACTCCTCCTCCACGCCAACCGTCAGCGGCGGCCCGTCGCCGAAGCGATGGTCGAGCACGCTGGACCGCGTTCCGCCCTTTCCCTGGTCAGCCACAGGCAGGTTCTACCCCATATCCGCCGTCGCGGGAACTTTGGGGCCTGGGATCAGGGCTTGAGAGCGACGAAGAGCGCCCATCCCAGCAACGGCCGATGGTGCTCCAGGTAGGCCGATTGCGAGGCACGATGACAGTCGCGAATCGCCGCCGCCTCGGGGTGAGCCGGGTGGGCCGCCAGCCACTCCTCGACCGCCCGCCAGTGCAGGCTTTCGTAGCGGTCCCAGTCGTCCTGGTCGGCGGCGATGATCCCGGTCAGCCGCAGGCCGGCGGACTCGAGGCGGGCAACCGTCTCGGGCAGGCTCACGAACGGCTCGCGATCGACCGCCTCCGGCGGGTCAGATCGCCAGTACGGCTCTCCCAGCGCCAGGTAGCCGCCACGCCTCACGGCCGGAAAGAGGGCGCGGGCGGCGTGCTCGATGGTGCCCCAGATGAAGCAGGTGCCGATCGCCATGGCCACGTCGTAGGAATCCGGCTCCAGCTCGAACCCGGCCGCGTCGGCGGTGCGCACCTTGATCAGCGCCTCAAGGCCCCGCTCCTTCACGCGCGCTGTCGCCTCGGCGGCAAACGCCTCGCGCAGTTCGACGCCGAGGATCCGGCAGCCGAAGGCATCGGCCAGCACGACCGCCGGACCCGCCTTGCCGCAGCCCATGTCCAGCACGTGGCTGTCGGCGGTCAGCCGCACGTACTCACCCAACAGCCGGATCTTCTCCGGGCTGGTCGGATCCTGGATCAGGTGATCGCGCTCCACCATCTCCCAGGGCCACTCCATGCTGAGAGCCTAGACCTCGCCTGACCGGCCGTCACCGGAAACATCCCCCGTTCGGGGTACTCGGCGCGGACAGGCGAGACCTAGACTGGAAACCGTGCTGCTGGTGCGTGATGACGATCTGCTCGACTTCGCTGTAAGGCGGGGGCCGTTCGAACCTTCCCCCCGCACGCTGCTCAACAGGCACGGGGACGCCTACCGTTACCAGTTGGTGATGGCTCGGTGGCTGGAGAGCTACCGGGACCGCAGGGCCGAGCACGACGGGGTGCCCGTGGCGGTGGCCGACGCCCAGTACGAGGCGGGTGCGCTCGAGACGCTGAGCGACATCGCGGCCAACCTGCGGCACGGGGACTTCCTGCCCGGCGGCTCGTTCTACGAGGAGGCACAGAAGGACGCGCGGCCTGCGGTAGTTGGCGTGCGCCCGCGCTGAGGGCACCTCCACCGGCGGCTCGCGCATCTGCCGCTGGTGGCCGGGTTCAAGGCCGCCGTCGAACGCTGGTCAGGTGCGCCCTCGATCAGCCCCGACCGGGCCCCCCGGACGCAGAGCCAGCTGCGCCAGACGGTGCGCCGCACCGTTCTCGGCCTCGGGCACCCAGCGGTAGCGCAGCGACGCAAACCGGGGCGCGAGCGCCCTGATCTCGTCCGCGAGCCGCGCAATCTGCTCGCTGCGAACCGGCGCCTCGCCTCGCATGTGCGCCACCAGCAAGCGCGAGTCGGTGCGCACCTCGACGGAGCCGACCCCCGCTTCCAGGGCGGCCGCGAGACCGGCCAGCACCGCCCGGTACTCGGCCAGCGCCGCGGTGGCGACACCGATCGAGTGCGCGCCCTGGACCAGCACGACGCCGTCGTCCACCAGGACGAACCCCACCGCCGCCGGTCCCGGGTTGCCGCGTGAGCCACCATCACACCAAAGCACCGGCAGGTCGGTTTCCGCCGGCCGGTCGCGCATCCTCGAGGCCTTCGACAACCGTCGCCGCTCGGCATCGCTACGCGTGCCCCCGGCCTTGCGCGGCCGCCGTCGTCTCGTCGATGGGTGCGTCACGCCACCGATCGTATCCCGAGAGCGAACCACCTACTCGGTCGGGATCTCGAAGCGAGCGATGATGCCGGGGTCACCGCCTCTCGCCAACAGCTCGGGATCGGGATCGCGCGTCGCAACCCATGCATACCCGTGTTCCGGATAGGCGACGACGTCCGGGAAGCTGCCGGCACTAATGGCCAGGATCTGAGCGGGTTCGTCGCTCGGATTGCCGAATGCGTGCGATCCGGCGCGCCCCTCGGGGCAGAAGACAAAGTCGCCGGGAGCCAGCGCCTCTTCGCCGTGCTGGTTCCGCAACACCGGACGACCGCTCAGGACAAAGAACATCTCTTCGGCTCCGAAGTGCATGTGCATGCGCATGCCCGGCGCGTCGGGGGCCAGTTCGTACAGCGTTGCCCCCATGCGGGCGTCCTCCGGCCGCCAGAAGAGTCGATGCCGGGTGCCCTCGTGGTCGTTGGCGCCGTCCCATGAGCCGGACAGCAGGTTCTGACGCGTCATCTCGTGTACCTCCAGTGGTAGCGGTGGCAGGCGGCGCCCGAGATCGCGTCCAACGCGACCTCGGCGCCGGGCCGATGGCGTGCGGCGGTCGCCGCGTCGAACCGCTATCTCATCGCCAGATCCACCGCGAGATCGTAGGCGTTCCTGACGCAGCCCGTCTCCCGTGCTCGACCGGCGTGCCGGGAAGGCCGAGCGCTGACGGTGTAGAACAAGGAACTAATGCGGCGCGCCGCCGTCGAAACGTGCCCTCCGGCGGCGCGCGGCAGGCTGTATCGGCAGCGGCCGCACTCACCCTGAACGCTCCATCGACAGCGGAAGCCGCCTGTCCGGAGCTGCCCGCTCGTCAGATCCGGCCGAGCTGCTTCGCCTTGCGTTTGCACGACGGGCAGAACCGCTCCTCATCGCCCGCAAGCGGCCGGTAGCAAAGCTCGCACGGCCGTGGGCCGTGCGACCGGCCCGAGGTTCTCGGTGGACGTTCTATGGCCAACAGGTTCTCCCGTCCTCGCAGATGCCTCAAGCGTACGTGTGTTCCCGGTGGATTGGTAGTAGAGGGTCGCGGCCGGGTACCATGAGGTTATGGAACTGGCACCGTTGACCGACGACGAGATCCAGCGTCTGCTGTATCCGCGGCGGAGAGCTGTGGCACCGGGGTCGTTCATCGCCACCATTCGGATACCCGACGGCAGCGAGCATGACCATGAGATCACGGCCGGGACATACGACGGTGGCAGGCTCATCGCGGACCGTCTCGCCCACAGCAGCCACGGAATCGTGTCCGGGTTCCGCCGCGCCGCGGGTTGAACGACCGCCGCATGCGACGATGGCCGGAGCGCCGTTGGGTGGTATGTTGAACCGGGTCCCACTCGGTGGCGGGTGAGTGCGGACGGCTCCGTGTCGCTGCCGGGAACACACCAGTAGGAAGGGTTTCCCATGCTGCACAAGCGGAAGCTACTCGCCGGTTCGGCGCTCGCCATCGCAGCGGTACTGGCCACCGCTGCCATCGCCATCGCGTCGAGCCGCCCCGAGCTGACGGCGCCGCGAACCGTTCACGTGGAGTCCGTCGGCGGGCATGTCGCGATTCTGCAACTCAACCCACAGAAGCGGACGCTCTTCGGCGACCAGTTCGTGATCTCGGCCCCTCTGTTCAATGCTGCCGGGACCGAACGACGCGGCCACCTCCACGGCGTCTGCACGTTCATGGACAAGGCGGGCGTCGCCAGCGACTGCGCCATCACGTTGTTCCTGCACCAGGGCGAGGTGCTGGTTCGGGGGCTGGTCGACTTCAACACGGCGAACCACACCACCGGTGCCGTCCTCGGCGGCAGCGGCATGTACCGAAACGCGCGTGGTCAGGTCACGTTCGTGAACAGCACGGGCGACACGGAAGGGTTCATCCTGCACCTCGAGCCCTGACGCTCTTGGCGAAGGTGGGCGCGCGCGTCCGGCGCCCTGCCTCTCGCCGATCCCGCGTCGGTTTACCAATTTAAGGTCGCGGGTACGACATGCACGGTTCCGACTTAGGGGTTGATCTGATGACGAAGGCTCTCAGGGGCGTGCTGATCCTGGCTGGCTCGGCGGCGATGCTCGCCGTAACGGCCGCGACGGCGTTCGCGGGCGACGGCTACGCCGGCGGCGGTGTCGCGGGTGAGTCCACCGGCGGCGGAGGCGGAGGCGGAACGACGCTCCCGTTCACCGGCGTTGAGCTGGCTCAGTATGTGGTGCTGGGCCTGATCATCGTGGCTAGTGGCCTGGCGCTTCGCGCGTACTCGGCGCGGCGCACCAGCTAGCGCTCGCGGCGAAATAGCGGACTGTTCGAGAGGATGCCCATGGGCGTCCTCTCGGCGTCTTGCCGTTGACCTCCACCCGCCGCATGCCGATAATTAAGCTGGCTTCGATTGCTTCAGGAGGCGTGAATGGCTCAGGTGACGTTGGAACGGCTGACCCCAGATATCTGGGTGGTGTCATTGCTCGGCGAGCATGACATCTCCATGGTGGACGAGTTGCGCGATCGCCTTGCTGAGGCGTTCACCAGCGACCCTCGGCTGATAATTGATCTCACCGAGGCGACCTTCGTCGACAGCACCGTGCTGGGCGTCTTGTTCGCCGTCGTCAAACAGTCAACCAGCGCCGCGGCCGGCGAAACGCTGGCGCTGGTGATTGCCCCCGGAAGCACCGTCGAGCGAACCATCGCGCTGGCCGGTTTCACGTCGCCCATCGTCGCGACCTACGCCAGCCGCGACGAGGTGCTCGCGGCATGGCGAGAGGGCGTCCGCGAAACGCGCGTCGATCCCAGTGCCTACCAGCAGCGAGGGTAGGGCCAGGTCGGCGGGCATTGTTTGGCACGTTGTGGGCGGGGTAGGGCCGAAGCAGGCAGCTCCTGCGCTCAGGGGGCGAAACAACCAGCAGGAGGCGGATATGGGTACGCACGCGGAAGGCGAAGGCCGCAAGCAGGGCGAGGAGCAACGGCCGGAGGCCGACGGACCGTCGACACCCGCTCCGCCCGCGAGCCCGGAGCACGGCAAACCTGAGGATCCGGAGAAGACCGAGGACGTCCACGGCCATCCTGAGACACCCGTTTGACTTCGCAGGTCGGCTACGACACTGGCATCCGCTAACCAGTGCGCGGGCGGTGCCCGTCAAATGGGTACCTCGTAGGAAGAGCGACCGTGACAGGTGTCGCGGCGAGCACTCCCAGGGTGGCCGCAATTCGTGCGGGCCATCGATCGGGGACGCAGGTCACGCGGGGCGCCGGCTAACCCCCGCTCGTCGTCGTTTGATCCCTGCTCGAACAATAGGGGCTGGACTTCCAATGGCTGGCACAGTCCGGGTTTACCGCACCGATGCCGCTGAGGCTAAAAGCGATCACAACCCGCCTGGGCGATCGGTTAGGAGCCACGAACTCTCCTCTGCACACGGACTTGGCGTCGTGAGCCGGCAAACGGATGACGATTCGACACCGTGCCTGCGCGAGCCTCCCCCTGACCAGGCGGCGCATCGTCGTACGCCAACGCCGCCGCCGTAGCCCTGGCGTCCGTCCAATGCACCGCAGCCTGGGTGTTGACGCAGGTACTGCCGCTCAGGCTGCCACCGCTGCAATCTCCCGCCATCTGCCCGCAGCCACCGGTCAGACACGCCGCCGCCAACAGTACGGGAAGGCTCAGACGCCACATACCAATTAGACGAGCGCGGCCAAAAAAGGTTCCCGAGCCTTTCGTAGCGGTGTGGAAGCCGCCGGGAAGCGGCGTTGCGCTGCAAGGCGCGTTCGGCGTGCGACCAGCGGGTTGTGCGTTCAGCTGATCGGCGTCGCCTGACTCTGCTCGCGGGACCGGCGTACCAGTGAGCCGACGGCTACGCCGACCGCAAAACCGGTGAGCTGGAACACTGCGACGATGAAGCCCAGCCAGCCGCCAGCCGTCTCGCCGTCGGCGGTCGTGACGAGCACGCCGAAGGTCCCCCAAGGACCACGACGACCGCCGCAACAGCCGCGACATGCCGCGGTCGAAACCAGACGCCGCAGGCGATGCCGATCAGTGCGCCGGGAAGTCCGAAGAAGGCAACCGTTTCCATAGCACCCATGGTATGTCCGTACGGCGCTCCACGCGATCCGGTTTCCGGATTCGCAGCCGTGAAGCCACTGCACTCCACCCTTTCGCCGGCCACGTGCGGGCGAAGGCGTGTCTGGGTCGACATCGAGTGCCGAAGGTGGGACTCGAACCCACACGAGGTTTCCCCCACCGGATTTTGAGTCGGATCAAGGCCGTATCTCGCCGTGCCGTTCCGTGCCGTTTCGCGCCTAACCATGCGGAAAAAGCGGGCCGCTCGCGAAGAGTGCTCCGCAGTATCGCTCCGTACCGAACCGTTCGTGACCATCCGGTGACCAATGCGCCACCGAACACAAGAAACGCGCCGCCCACGTCCTTCCCGGTGCAGCGGGAGGGACCCAGACGGCGCGATCTGATGGCCGCCTGCACGGGCCAGAGCTAGATATTGCGGATTACCGGAACCGAGTTGCTATTGACAGCACGCTGGTGTACCCCAACGTACGCCTATGTCACATGACAGGAGTCTAGGACTCAGAGGGGCTCCGTGCCCCTGGGAACCGTGGCTCGGCGCTGTCGGGTGGTGGCGGAGGCCGGCTCCTCGTCGATTCCGTCAGCCCACGCCCACCGGTTCTACGCAGGCGGCGCAGCATCTGGACTGCAGACCGCCCGATCTAGAACTTGGTCAACGTCACTTGGCCAAGCCGGATCGAGCCCACACCCCCGGGAACCAACAACTGCACGTCGACCCGAGTCGTGCCCGCTGGTACGACGCCGCTGATATAGGCGAACCCGGTGGGAGTGATCGTCCCCTGGCCCGCACCCACGGCGGCATACTGATAAACGCCACTGCCGGTTCGATAGACGAGCCGCAGCGCGAACTTGGTTATGGAGCCGCTTACCTTGATGTGCGCTGCCAATGCGAGGGTGTCACCGATCGCCCATCCAGTCACGAGTTGATCCACCACGGCCGTTGGGTCGCTCGAGCTCCCGCTCCGAGACACCTCAAGCATGCTGCCGGCCGTCCCGGGCTCTGTCACCAGTCCATAGGCACTGTTTGCTACAGCGGGTAACGACCAGTTATCAGGCTTTCCATCGTTGTTGCGGTCGGCGGTGATAAGTCCGTTCTTGACCAGACTCGTCGAGTCAGGCGTCGCCGTGGTGAGGTATGCGGGCGTCGGATCGAGGATTGGCGCGAGAGTCGTGGCCGCATTTTCACCGATCACCGCAGCCCCAGCCGCGTTTGGGTGGATTCCATCCCCACTGTCGTACATGGCAAGCAGGTTGCCCTTTGTAGGGTCGACCACCTGGCTGTAGCTGTCGACGAGTAGGATGCCGTTGTCATCACAGTAGCTGACTAGCCACGCGTTGATCGCGGAGATGTAGGCATGACCGGTCGGGCGCGGCAGCACGTTGGCGATGGCTACTTGGGCGCCCGCGTTCTCGGCTTGGCTGACCATACTTTGGATGTTCGCCTCGGTCTGAGACAGCGTCACTCCGCGATTGGGATCGGTCGTCGGCGCCTGGATCACCACCAAATCAGGATGCCTGTCTAACACTTCTGCCTGGTACCACGTCAACCACTGCGCGCTGGTCGTGCCACCCCTCGCCGCATTCCAAAGGAACGTCGCGTGACCGCCCGACTGCAACAGGAAATGCGTGAACCATGTGCGCGACCCCTCCACTACAGATGTTCCCGTGTCCACGCTGTTTCCAAGGGCGATCGAGTCGCCGACTATCGCCGACCGCGTTGCGGCTTGGACGGGCGCCGCCGAGACCAACGCCACGACGACCCCGATCAACACGGCGAGACGGATCATCGGCTCGTACGCTCGCACCAACGGCGAGCTACGTCAAGACAAAGGTCGTTAGATCCGGTCGCGCAGCCGGTCGAACTGCTCCTGTGGTGTCAACTGCTCGCACCGGCATCGGCCCAGCAATACACCAAGCCACCGGCGAAACGTGGCCTTTTGACGTGCCATCAAGGCCGTTTGTGTGACCAACGCCACAATCTAGCAGAATGTTTCCTGCCCAACGCCCTTTTGTCCATCGCCCATCGACAGCGATGCCGTCCGGTAGATCGGCCGAACTCCTAGGCCTTTGTGCCACAGTTCCTGGGGCGACTCGAAGGCTCGAGCCGCCCCAGGCAGTTCCCCCGCTTAGCTAGCTGGTTTTGAAAGCGGCGGGGTCATGTCCCAGTTGCGGCGCCTCCTCGCGCGAAGCCTTACGTTCCGTGAGACCAGACAGCGGAAGCCGTCCGACTTGGGCTCATAGGCGTAGTAACCGCTGGTTGGCAGGCGCGCCGATCGGAGCAGCATCGGCTGGGGCAGGCGCACGAGCCGATTCTACCGAGAGCCGCTAGCCTTGCGTGACGACCCGCCTCCACGCATATTTGGGCAGCTACATGGCGCTACCCGTGCCGCCGGCGCGGAAGGATTCAATCGGCAAGGACGTTCAGCGGCCGGCAGCGGAACGTGATGGTGACGGTGGTGTCGTCGGCGTGATTGCTGATCTGCGCCGAGGCGACCTGGCTGAGAATGTGAAGGCCCAGGCCGGCTTGAAGTGGCTGCTCGCCGGCGGCGCCGTGACCGGTGATTCGC
>JAJKIB010000300.1 GCA_021154745.1 Mycobacterium sp. | reverse complement strand
GCTCGCCGCCACGGTGCCCGCGGGCACCCCGGTCTTGTTGACGTGTTCGGACGCCGACAGCCAGGCCAAGTGCGACGCCGAGCGCCCGCTGATCGACGCGCTCAAGCACACCGCGCTCAAGGTCGTCGAACTGAAGGGCGTCAACCACGTGCTGCACGACGACCCCAGCGACAGCATCGCCAACCTCACCAAGCCGTCGCCACTTTCTCCACAAGTGGTCACCGCTCTCGATGTCTTTGTCGGCCAATAGCCTTAATCTGGCGCGATGACCGACGACAAGATGCTGGCGCGCATCGCCGCGCTGCTTCGCCAGGCCGAGGGCACCGACAACCAGCACGAGGCCGACGCATTCATGGCCGCCGCACAACGGCTGGCCACGGCGACGTCGATCGACCTGGCGGTCGCCCGCGCACATTCCGACAAGCGCACCAAAGCGCAGATGCCCGTGCAGCGCACCATCACCATCGGCAACCCGGGCACCCGCGGGCTGCGGACTTACGTGCAACTGTTCACGGTGATCGCGCACGCCAACGACGTGAAGTGCGACGTGGCGTCGAACTCGACGTTCGTCTACGCGTACGGGTTCGCCGAGGACATCGACGCCAGCCACGCGCTGTACGCCAGCCTGGTGCTGCAGATGGTGCGGGCGTCCGAGTCCTACATCTCGTCGGGATCCCACCGGCCGACGCCGACGATCACCGCGCGCATCAACTTCCAGCTGGCGTTCGGCGCCCGCGTCGGTAAGCGACTGTCCGAGGCGCGCGAGCAGGCCCAGCGCGAAGCCACCAATGGCCGCGACAGTCGCCCGGGTACCGCTATCGCGCTGCGGGACAAGGACATCGAGCTGAAGGACTTCTATCGCGAGACGTCCCAAGCGCGGGGAACATGGCGGGCCACCAGTGCGACGGCCGGCTATTCGTCGGCCGCTCGACGGGCGGGTGACAAGGCCGGCCGGAGGGCCCGGCTGGGCAACAGCCACGAGCTGGCCGGCGCCCGCTCCGCATTGGATAAGTGACGCCACGCGACACGCAGCGGGCCAAGGTTTATGCCGCTGAGGAGTTCGCCCGGACGCTGTTCGACCGCGCCGCCGAGCACGGCAACCGCGTGGTCGAGTTCTTCGGCACGCAGCTGACTCTGCCGCCAGAGGCCCGGTTCGCGACGGTGGCGGCGGTGCAGCGCTATGTCGACGACGTGCTGGCGCACGTCGGCGCCGACCGGCCGTTGAAGGTGCGGGCCCGGCGCGGGGTCAGCGCCGCTCACTATGAACGCAGCGACGACGGCGCCACCGTCGCGGTGCCCGACCGCCGAACGTCGTGGGCGCTGCGCGAGCTGGTGGTGTTGCACGAGATAGCCCACCACCTGAGCGACGCCGAGCCGCCGCACGGGCCTGAGTTCGTCGCGACGTTCTGCGAGCTCGCCGAAGCGGTGATGGGCCCCGAGGTCGCCCACGTGCTGCGGGTCGTATACGCCAAAGAGGGTGTGGGGTAAGGTTTTGTCGCGTGGCGGAGCCGGATCCGAAGGCGCTCGACGAAATGTTCAACCGCGTGTTGCGCACCGAGGACGACGCGCTGACCGCGGCGCGGGAGGCCGGTGTTGCCGCAGGGATGCCGGCGATCGAGGTATCCGCTCAACACGGAAAACTGTTGTTCTTACTGGCGACGGCGATGCGCGCCACCCGGGTACTGGAGATCGGCACACTCGCGGGATACAGCACCATCCAACTGGCCCGCGGCGTCGGCCCCGGCGGTCACGTCGTCACGCTCGAATACGAACCCAAGCATGCCGAGGTGGCGCGGGAGAACCTGGCGCGCGCCGGGTTGGCCGACCGGGTGGAGGTGATCGTCGGCGCCGCGCGGAACACCCTGCCGACGCTGGCCGGGCGCGACGAGACGTTCGACCTGATCTTCATCGACGCCGACAAGGAGAACAACGTCACCTACGTCGAGTGGGCGATCAAGCTCGGCGCACCGGGCTCAACGATCGTGGTAGACAACATCGCTCGCTTCGGACGTGTCCTCGACCCAGCGGACGACGACCTGCAGGCCCGCGGCGTGCGCGACATGCTCGAGATGATGGGCGCAAACCCGAGGCTGGAGGCGGCGGCGATTCAGACGGTCGGCACCAAGGGCTGGGACGGTTTCGCGGTGGCGATCGTCAAGGAGCCCACCGACTAACCGGGATCTATGAAGCACATCAAGTTGGGAGATCTGGAGGTCTCGCGTATCGGCCTGGGTGCAATGGGGATGTCGTTCGGATACACCGGGGCCGGCAGCGACGACGCCGAGTCCATCCGGACCATCCACCGCGCGCTCGAACTCGGCGTGACCTTCATCGATACCGCGGAGGTCTACGGGCCGTATGTCAACGAAGAGCTTGTCGGGCAGGCGCTGAAGGGCCGACGCGACGTGGTGGTGGTGGCCACGAAGTTCGGCCTCATCTCGCACACTGGCCGGGGCTCGGGTGCGCTGGACAGCAGCCCCGCGAACATCCGCACCGCGGTCGACGGGTCATTGCGCCGCCTCGGCACCGACTACATCGACCTGTACTACCAACACCGGGTCGACCCGGACACCCCAATCGAGGACACCGTCGGCGCGCTCGCTGGACTGATCACCGAAGGGAAGGTCCGCCACATCGGCCTGTCCGAGGCCGGCGCGAACACGATCCGCCGAGCGCACGCCGTGCATCCGATCACGGCGCTGCAGTCGGAGTATTCGCTGTGGACACGGGATCCCGAGAACGGCGTCCTGTCTGTCACGCGCGAACTGGGCATCGGTTTCGTGCCCTACTCGCCGCTGGGGCACGGCTTCCTGACCGGACAGCTCCGGTCAACGGACCAGCTTGCCGACGACGACTGGCGCACGACGAATCCGCGGTTCACCGGCGAGAACTTCCAGCGCAACCTGCGCATCGCGGACGAGGTCGAGGGCATCGCCAAGGCGGTAGGCGCAACGCCGGCGCAGGTGGCCATCGCCTGGCTCCTGGCCCAGGGCGACGACATCGCGCCGATCCCAGGCACCAAGCGAGTCTCCCGGGTCGAGGAGAACGTCGCCGCCGACGGCATCGAACTGACGGCCGAACAGATCGGCAAGCTCAACAACCTCACCCCGCCAGCCGGCGACAGCCACAACGAAGAACAGATGCAGATCATCGAGCGCTAGCCCGCTGAACTCTTGCCTGTCGAGTGTTGGGTTAGGACACGCCTTTCGGCCGCGGACCGTGTCTTGAGTCCACACTCGGCGGGCTTGTACGACCAGTTCAGCGACGGGTAAGCGGCGGCAAATGCGCGTAATCTTGATGGTGATGGATGGGGTGCGGTGAGCCCAAACCGCTTGCCGTGTAACAGAAAGGACAAGAAATGACAACTTCCCATGCATCAATCGATCAGCATCCTGACATCATGGCTCTTCGCGCGAGTTACGACCGCGCCGCCGAGTCGATGCCCGCGCAGGCCACGTTCGGCCTGGCGTTGCTAACGGCGATATTCGTTGCCCTGCTACCGCATATCGTCGGCTTCGACGCCTTCACGCGGCTACCCGCCAGCGATCTGATCGTAGGAATCACCGTCGCTGTCCTGGCAATGTGCTTCGGCTCGGCACTGGACCGTACCCACGGCATGACGTGGACGCTTCCGGTCTTCGGTGTGTGGATCTTCTTCTCACCGTGGATCTTCGTCGCGTCACCGACCGCGGGCATGATCTGGTCACATGTGATCTGCGGTCTGCTGATCACCGTGTTCGGGTTGTATGCCGTGTACTTCGGTATGCGCGTGCGCGGAATGCGTGTACCCGGCACCGAGCACTAACCGACAACGACGAGACCGGCCGGGGCGACCCGGCCGGCCGACCTAGCCGCAGACCGCGCCGTCGGCCGCCGAGCCGACCAGCTTGGTGTACTTGGCCAGCACACCGGTGGTGTAGCGCGGCGGCGGTGGCTCGAAACCAGCTTTGCGCGCCTCGAATTCGGCCGGATCGACGAGCACGTCGAGTGTCCCCTTGGCCACGTCGAGCCGGATGCGGTCACCGTCGGCAAGGAACGCGATCGGCCCGGCGTCGACGGCCTCCGGCGCGATATGGCCCACGCACAGGCCCGTGGTGCCGCCGGAGAACCGGCCATCGGTCATCAGCAGTACGTCCTTGCCGAGGCCTGCGCCCTTGATCGCACCGGTGATCGCGAGCATCTCGCGCATCCCCGGTCCGCCCTTGGGCCCTTCGTATCGGATCACCACGACGTCGCCGGCGGTGATGGTGCCGTCCTCGAGCGCATCCAACGCAGCGCGTTCGCGTTCGAAAACCCTTGCGGTGCCCTCGAACACGTCCGAGTCGAAGCCAGCCGACTTCACCACGGCACCCTCCGGCGCCAGCGTCCCGCCCAGAATGGTGATGCCGCCGGTCGGGTGGATGGGGTTTGTCAGCGCCCGCAGCACCTTGCCGTCCGGATCGGGCGGTGCGATGTGCGCGAGGTTCTGCGCCATCGTCTGGCCGGTCACGGTCAGGCAATCACCGTGCAGCAGACTGGCATCCAGTAGGGCTTTCATCACGACGGGCACACCGCCGATGCGGTCGACATCGGTCATCACGTGGCTGCCAAAGGGTTTCACGTCGGCGAGGTGTGGCACCTTCGCACCGACGCGGGTGAAGTCCTCCAGCGTCAGCTTCACATTCGCCTCGTGCGCGATGGCCAGCAGATGCAACACCGCGTTGGTCGACCCGCCGAATGCCATCACCACCGCGATCGCGTTCTCGAACGCTTCCTTGGTAAGGATGTCGCGGGCGGTGATGCCGCGGCGCAGCAGTTCGACGACGGCCTGGCCGCTGCGGCGGGCGAACCCGTCACGCCGGCGATCGGTGGCGGGCGGCGCCGCGCTACCGGGCAGCGACATGCCAAGCGCTTCGGCGGCAGACGCCATGGTGTTGGCGGTGTACATGCCGCCGCATGCGCCCTCGCCGGGACAGATCGCGCGCTCGATCGCGTCGACATCCTCACGTGGCATCAGCCCGCGCGAGCACGCGCCGACGGCCTCGAACGCGTCGATGATCGTCACCTCGCGCTCCGTGCCGTCCGACAGCTTGGCGATGCCGGGCAGGATCGAGCCGGCATAGAGGAAGACGCTGGCCAGATCCAGCCGGGCGGCGGCCATCAGCATGCCGGGCAGCGATTTGTCACACCCGGCCAGCAGCACCGACCCGTCCAGGCGCTCGGCCTGCATGACCGTCTCGACGCTGTCGGCGATCACCTCGCGCGAAACGAGGGAGAAGTGCATGCCCTCGTGGCCCATCGAGATGCCGTCGGACACCGAGATCGTGCCGAACTCCATCGGATAGCCACCGGCCTCGAACACGCCCTCCTTCACCGCCCTGGCCAGTCGGTCCAGCGACAGGTTGCAGGGGGTGATCTCGTTCCACGACGAGCCGACACCGATCTGCGGCTTGGCGAAGTCCTCGTCACCCATGCCTATGGCGCGCAGCATCCCGCGGGCGGCGGCCTTTTCCAGGCCGTCGGTGACGTCGCGACTGCGGGGCTTGATGTCATGGTCAGAGGGCTGTGAGGGCATGGGTCTCAGTATGCCGTTGGCGTTTCGACCGGCCAAACCGTTATCCATACCCCCTCGGGGTACCCTGTAGTCGTGACGCTGACCGTTCGAGTTGCCGTGGCGTTGGCCGCCTTGGCCGCCGCCCTGTTCCTGTCCTCGTGTAGCGGCTCGTCATCCGACAGCCGTGGCGACCACACAAAGACGGATGAGCCCGTCATCACCGGGCAGCCGGCGGGCTTCAACGCCGACGATGTCGCGTTCGCCACCAACATGATCCCGCATTACCAGCAGGCCGTTGATCTCTCGGCGATGGTGCCCGACCGCTCCACCAACGCCGAACTCATCGCACTCGCCCAACAGATCTCGTCCGCGCAGCAACCGGAGATCAACGTCATGAAGGTCTTCCTGGTGCAGTGGAAGGAGAACCCCGACACCAACTCCGGGCACGGCGGTCACGGCAGCCCGATGCAGGGCATGGTCGACGAGGCGACGATGACGAAATTGGAGTCGCTGAACGGCGCGGAGTTCGACAAACTATGGCTGGAGTCGATGATCAGCCACCACCAGGGAGCGATCGAAATGGCCAAGGCCGAGGTCGCCAACGGCGACAATGTGGATGCCAAGGCTTTGGCCAGGAACATCGTCACCACGCAGGAAGCCGAGATCGGCCAGATGAAGCAGATGCTGGGAGGCTGAAATGACTGCTGTACACGGTTATTCGCCGCAGAAAGAGAACTATGCCAAGCGGTTGCGCCGAATCGAGGGTCAGGTCCGCGGCATCGCGAAGATGATCGACGAGGACAAGTACTGCATCGACGTCCTCACCCAGATCAGCGCGGTCAACAGCGCACTGCAGTCGGTGGCGCTCGGCCTGCTCGACGAGCACCTCGGCCATTGCGTCACGCAGGCCGTTGCCGAAGGCGGTGACGACGCGGACGCCAAACTGGCCGAGGCGTCGGCGGCCATCGCCCGGCTGGTGCGCTCCTAGCGCACCGTCCCCGTCGGCAGCGGCCGCACAAGGGCACTTCTCGATTTGCCCGCGTACCGAGCGACAACCGGGTTGCGGCTCCACCTCGCCGCCGGGTTGTCGCTCACTAAGCGGGCAAATTTCTATGTGTCCTCCAGCTCCCGCTCTATTCGTTCCACCTTGGCGGCGAGTTGGCCGGTGTAGCCGGGGCGGATGTCGGCCTTGAGCACCAGACTCACCCGGGGTGTGACGGCGGCGACAGCTTCTACGGCCTGCTTGACGACCGCCATCACCTCGTCCCACTCACCTTCGAGGTTGGTGAACATCGCGTTGGTCTCATTGTGTAGGCCCGACGCGCGGACCACCCGAATCGCCTCTGCCACCGCGGCGCCCACGCCGCCCGTCTCGTCACAGCCGGATGGGCTGACACTGAACGCCACGATCATTGCTTGCTGTACCCCGTCGGGCGCACGACGATGATCACGCGGTCGGCCTTGTCGGGCGGTGGCTCAGTCGACGGGCCGCTGTAGCGGTCGTTGAGATGTAGGTAGAACGCGCCGGTGGGGTCGGGCAGGATCTCCTCGACCACGCCCCGCACCTCCAGGTAGCGGTACGGGTTATCGGGATCGCTGATCGACATCGCCACATTCGGGTTGGCCGTGACGTTGCGGTACTTCTGCCGCTTCGACGTGTGGGTGAACCGCAGCAACTCGCCGTCCCAGTCGAACCACATCGGATTCACCTGGGCATTGCCGTCGGGTCTGGTCGTGGCCAGATGCCCGTACAGCGGGCGCTCCAACAGCGTTTCGTACCCCTGCGGAATGTCGACCATCACAATCCTCTCTCGAATAGGCGGTGATCCACCCTCAGCTCACAACTCGCTCTAT
>JAJKIB010000299.1 GCA_021154745.1 Mycobacterium sp. | reverse complement strand
CCTGTGACGAACAACACCGACGCAGGCGCCGGATCGGACATCACGAAGTTGCCCTGCGGCGCGGCCAGCCGCACGATCGTGCCAGGCGCCACCCCGCCGACCAGGTGCGTCGACAGGAACCCCTCGGGCATCGCCTTGACGGTGATCGTGATGATGCGCGCACCTTTGACGGGGCTGGACGTGAGCGAGTACGACCGCCACCGCCAGCATCCGTCGACCAGCAGGCCGATCCCGATGTACTGGCCGGGCTGGTAGTCGAACGAAAAGCCCCAGCCGGGCTTGATGACCAACGTCGCGGAGTCGACGGTTTCGCGCCGCACCTCGAGCACCCGACCGCGCAGCTCCCGCGCCGACCACAGTGGGTTGGCAAGCTTGAGGTAGTCGTCGGGTAGCAGCGGCGTGGTGATCCGTCCGGCAATCGTGCGAAGCGCATGCCACCCGGGATGCTTCCTGGCGCCGGCGATTGTCGGTCGCAGGGTATCGGCGACGTTGGCCGAGACCTTGATGGAGTTCTTGGCCATGGAACCTACGGTACCGTAACTTACGGTCGCGTATCCACTCGTCAGAGCAATTCGAGTAAGAACGGCAGCTCCTGCGGCGCATACCAGGCCATGTCGTGGTCCTGCGCGTCGCCGACGATGAATTCGGCGTCCTCATCCCCCAGGTCGGCGGCGTCGATGGCGTCGATCGCCGGTACCACGGCGGGCTCGGCATCGGCGTTGTCGACGTAGGCGGCGATCACGTCGTCGTAGCTGATCGGCCCCGACAACCGCACCACCGCGTCGTCGAGATCCGGACGGGCCGTCGCAGCCCCGACCTCGGCGACCACCACCGCTCTTCGCGGCGGTAAGTCGGACGTCCCTTCACCTGCCAACAGTCGCAGCGAGGCAAGTGCCGCCTCGCGTAGAGCCACATCGGCCAGCTCGTCGTCATCGCCTTCGGCGTAGGCCTCACGCAGCGTCGGCGTCACTGCGAACGCGGTGCCGTTGCGCGCGTGCAGCAGTCGGTCTGCGACCAGTTGCTGCAACAGGGCCAGGGTCGCGGGGACATAGACACGCACGAGGCGACTGTAGGCGATTACTGCGCGGCTTCCAGCAGTTCATCGAGCGATTCCCGGAGCAGCAAGGGCAGTACGCCGACGTCGCTCATCCCATCACGGTCGGCGTTGATGCCGAAATAGAGCATGCCGTTGTAGGACGTCACCCCGATCGCCAGCACCTGGTTGTTCAGCAACGGCGGCACCGCATAGGTTTCCAGCAGCTTGGTGCCCGCGACATACATCTGCTTCTGCGCGCCAGGCACATTGGTGATCAGCAGATTGAACTGGCGGGCGGAGAATGTCGTCGCAACGCGAATTCCCATGGCGTGCAACGTCGGTGGCGCAAAGCCCGACAGCGTGACGATGGTCCTGGCGTCGACGAGGCTGGCCGCGGTCGAATGTGACTCGGTGGCGTGCGCGATCTGCGACAGCCGCACCACCGCATTGCCCTCACCGACGGGCAGGTCGATCAAAAACGGCGACACCGCACTGATCGCCTGACCCGGCCCGGTCGTGTCGAGGTCCGCGTCCGGATAGACCGACATCGGTGCCATTGCCCGCACCGTCGTCATCGCCGTCACCGGCTCACCACGCGACATCAGCCAATTCCGCAGTGCGCCAGCCACCACGGCCAGCAGGACGTCGTTGACGTCGCAGTCGTAGCGGGCTCGTACCAGCCGGTAGTCCTCCAGCCGATGGCTGGCCACGGTGTAGCGGCGGTTGCGCGACACGGTGGTGTTCAACGGGCTGTTCGGCGCGGTGCCGCGGGCGACGGTGCGCGCGACGTCGACGAACCGGCGTCCGACCTCGACGAGTTGACCCGCGTTGGTGGCCACTTCTGTCACCGCCGAGCGCACGGCCCCGAGCTGCTCGGCAGGCCGGGTGATCCACTCGCCGACAGCGCCGAGCAACAGCCGGCGGTCGCTCGGTTCACGCGCGGGGATCCAGATGTCCTCACCGAACTCCGGCGGCTTCTGGGTGCGATCAGCGACGACATGGCCGATCTCGAGCGCCGTCATACCGTTCACCAGCGCCTGGTGCGACTTGGTGTAGATAGCGATGCGGTTGCGGGCCAGGCCCTCGATCAGATACATCTCCCACAGCGGCCGGGACTTGTCCAGGGGCCGCGAGCCGAGCCGGGCGATGAGCTCGTGCAGCTGCGCGTCGCTGCCCGGTGACGGCAGCGCCGACCGCCTGATGTGGTAGGTGATGTCGAAGTCGCGGTCATCCACCCACACCGGGCGGGCGAGGCCCAGCGTCACTTCGCGCACCTTCTGCCGATAGCGCGGAATCTGTGGGAACCGCTGTTCGACAGTGGCCAGCAGGGTTTCATAGCTCAGCCCGTTGCGCGGCTTGCGCAGGATCGACAGCGTGCCGACGTACATCGGGGTCGAGGTGTCTTCCAGGTGATAGAACGACGCGTCCGACGCCGACAACCTGGTCACCATTCGGCGCAACCCCCCTTTTGACGTTTGTCGCTGGCAATGAACCCCCGTGCAGGCTATCGGCCAGTTCTGGGTCCCCGCATCACGGGTGCATTCGGCGGCATCAGACGTCGGGGATCCGTGGGATCATGAATGTGTCTGCGACTCTCCAGCAGATGCCGTCGCTGTTGGACCGAACGCTGGAGAGCCCTGATGACCGCATCCCGGATTCCACCCGAACCGGCGTCGTTCACGACGCCGATCATCGACTGTGAACCGCCGCCTGTCGGGATCACCGCCTGCCCGCCGCCGTCACGGGCCGCACTGCATCGCAGCACTCCGCGGGGCCTCCGGCCGGTGCCGCGTCCGATGCCCCGCGAGCCGTTGCCGCCCCGGGCGGCCTTGGTGTTCGCCGACGCGGCACTGCGTCGCGTTCTGGAGGTGGTGGACCGGCGCAGGCCGATCGCGCAACTGCGTCCGCTCGTGACGCCCGCGCTCATCGACACGGTGACCGCGCTGACGCGGGCGCCGCGCACGGCCGCCGCGACGTTACGCCGAGTCCGGGTGCGCATGGTCGACGGTGAGGCCGCCGAGGTATTCGCGACCTACACCCGCGGGCGACGAGTCCGGGCCATCGCGGGGCGGATCGAACAGCGTGATGACCGCTGGCGGATTGTCGCCATTCAGATCGGTTGAGGGCACTCGAGTCGTGAGCTAGCGCCTGCGGGCGCCCTTGGCCGCCTTGGCCTGCTGGCGAGCGGCTTCCCGCCGCTCACGCCGGCTGCCGCCGCCGGCCGGGGCGGCGTGCTTGGGGCCGCGGCCGTCCCGTTGCACCTGCGCCGACCCGTCCTCCGACGGCCCGGAGTAGGTCAGCGGCGGCGCAGAGTCTTCAATTCCCTTGGCGCGCAAGGCTCGCGCCGGCTGAGCCGGCAAGCCATCCTCGGGACGCTCCTTGGTGGCGACCGCGCTGTCTTGAGCCTTGGCCGCGGCCTCCGCGGCGAATGCGGCCAACCCAGCAGGTGCGGCGACGGGCGCCACGGCAGGGGCGGGTGCGGCTTCGACGGTGACGTTGAACAGGAAGCCCACCGACTCTTCCTTGAGCCCCTCGAGCATGCCGACGAACATGTCGTAGCCCTCGCGTTGGTACTCGACCAGCGGGTCGCGCTGGGCCATCGCCCGCAGGCCGATGCCCTCCTTGAGGTAGTCCATCTCGTAGAGGTGTTCACGCCACTTGCGGTCAAGGACGTTGAGCAGCACGTTGCGCTCCAGCTGCCGCATCGCGCCGTCGCCGGCGATCTCCTCGAGCTGCTTCTCGCGTTCGGCGTACGCCCGCTTGGCGTCCTCGACCAACGCATCGAGCAACTCCTCGCGGGTCAGCTCGCCCGCCTCGCCCACCGCGTCGAAGTCGATCAGATCATGGTGGTCGATGCCGACCGGGTACAGCGTCTTGAGCGCCGACCACAGCGATTCCAGATCCCAGTCCTCTGCGTAGCCCTCGCTGGTCGCGCCGTCAACGTAGGCGGTGACCACGTCGACGAGCATGTCGTGGGCCTGCTCGGCCAGGTTCTCGCCCTCGAGGATGCGGCGTCGCTCGGCGTAGATCACCTTGCGCTGCTGGTTCATCACCTCGTCGTACTTGAGGACGTTCTTGCGGACCTCGAAGTTCTGCTGCTCGACCTGTGTCTGCGCACTCTTGATCGCGCGGCTGACCATTTTCGCCTCGATGGGCACGTCGTCGGGCAGATTGAGCCGGTTGAGCAGCGATTCCAGCGTCTCCCCGTTGAACCGCCGCATCAGCTCGTCGCCCAGCGACAGGTAGAACCGCGACTCGCCGGGGTCGCCCTGACGGCCCGAGCGGCCGCGCAGCTGGTTGTCGATGCGACGGGATTCGTGGCGCTCGGTGCCCAGCACGTAGAGGCCGCCGACGGCGATCACGTCCTTGGACTCCTCGGCCGCCTCCGCCTTGACCTGCGGCAGCACTTCGTGCCAGGCCGCCTCGTAGTCTTCCGGGGTCTCGACCGGGTCCAGGCCCTGCGCGCGCAGCCGCTTGTCGGCCAGGAAATCGACGTTGCCGCCGAGCACGATGTCGGTGCCGCGGCCGGCCATGTTGGTGGCGACGGTGATGGCGCCCAGCCGTCCGGCCTCGGCGATGATGCCGGCCTCCTGCTCGTGGTACTTCGCATTGAGCACGTTGTGCGGGATGCGGCGCTTCTGGAATTGGCGCGACAGGTACTCCGAGCGCTCGACACTGGTGGTTCCGATGAGGACGGGCTGGCCCTTCTCATAGCGCTCGCTGACGTCGTCGACGACCGCGATGTACTTGGCCTCTTCGGTCTTGTAGATCAGGTCGGACTGGTCGCCGCGGATCATCGGCTTGTTGGTCGGAATGCTGACCACACCGAGCTTGTAGATCTCGTGCAGCTCGGCGGCCTCGGTCTGTGCGGTACCGGTCATCCCGGCGAGCTTGTCGTAGAGCCGGAAGTAGTTCTGCAGCGTGATGGTGGCCAGCGTCTGGTTCTCGGCCTTGATCTCGACGTGCTCCTTGGCCTCGATGGCCTGGTGCATGCCCTCGTTGTAGCGGCGGCCGATCAGCACACGGCCGGTGAACTCGTCGACGATCAGCACCTCGCCGTCGCGGACGATGTAGTCCTTGTCGCGCATGAACAGCTCTTTGGCCTTTATCGAGTTGTTCAGGTAGCTGACCAACGGCGAGTTGGCGGCCTCGTAGAGGTTCTCGATGCCGAGCTGATCCTCGACGAACTCGACGCCTATCTCGTTGACGCCGATGGTGCGCTTGCGGATGTCGACCTCGTAGTGCTTGTCCTTCTCCATCATCGGCGCGAGCCGCGCGAACTCGGTGTACCAGTTCGACGACCCGTCGGCCGGACCGGAGATGATCAGCGGCGTGCGAGCCTCGTCGATCAGGATGGAGTCGACCTCGTCGACGATGGCGTACGCGTGCCCGCGCTGCACCATCTCCTCGACCGTGTGCGCCATGTTGTCGCGCAGGTAGTCGAAGCCGAATTCGTTGTTGGTGCCGTAGGTGATGTCGGCGCCGTAGGCGACGCGACGTTGGTCGGGTGTCATCTGGGCCAGGATCACGCCGACATCGAGGCCGAGGAAGCGGTGCACGCGCCCCATCCACTCGCTGTCGCGTTTGGCCAGGTAGTCGTTGACGGTGACGACGTGCACGCCCTTGCCCGACAGGGCGTTCAGGTAGGCGGGCAGCACACAGGTCAGGGTCTTGCCCTCACCGGTCTTCATCTCCGCGACGTTGCCGAAGTGCAGGGCGGCGCCGCCCATCACCTGCACGTCGTAGGGCCGCTGGTCGAGGACGCGCCAGGCGGCCTCGCGGGCCACCGCGAACGCCTCGGGCATCAGGTCGTCGAGGTCCTCGCCGTCGGTGTAGCGCTTCTTGAACTCGTCGGTCTTGGCGCGCAGCTCGGCGTCGGAGAGCTTCTCGACGTCATCGGACAAGGTGTTGACGTAGTCGGCCACCCGCTTGAGGCGCTTGACCATGCGGCCTTCGCCGAGCCGGAGCAACTTATCGAGCACGCTGATTTCCCCTGTGGGTCTGATGGATCTCGTGATGTATTAGACGAGGTCCATCGTAGGTGACTCGTCGAACCGGCCTGTCGACCGAGGTCAGGCCAGGCGAATCAACCCGTAGTCGTAGGCGTGTCTGCGATACACCACGCACGGCCTGTCGCTCTCTTTGTCGTGGAACAGGAAGAAGTCGTGTCCCACCAGTTCCATCTCGTAGAGCGCATCGTCCACGGTCATCGGCTTGGCCGGGTG
>JAJKIB010000298.1 GCA_021154745.1 Mycobacterium sp. | reverse complement strand
TGGCCGATGACCTTACGGCGACGGCGCCGCGGCGCTCATTGAACTTGCGGGGACACGCGCAGCCCATCAACGCCTTCGTCGTCGGTGCCGTGGTCTGACGGAATTCGCCAAATCATAAGTCCCAAGGTTGGGATCGGTAGTGACCTAGTTATGAAGGCGGCAACTGTCCGTTCGGGATTACCTGCACACACTGGTGCCCCGGCGACCCCCTGATTCCCGGGAGCCAAGTCATCACGTGGGACTGGAATATCTGCCACGACTGGTACTGGAACTCCGAAGGTGTCGTGGACGTCAACGCCAACTGGATCTACCCATGGCAGGGCGTTCCGCACGAGGCTCCACCGCCTCCGGCTTGTCAGCCGTATACGCCTCCTCCGCCGCAGCCTTTGCCGTCGGATTGCCCTTGGCACTCGCCGTTCTTGGCGCCGTCGCGGTGCGGCGGGCTGTAAGCGAAGCGCCCGGCTCTGCGCGACAAAGTCGTTGGTACCGACACTGCAATTCAACGAGAAGTCGAGTGTCGCCCCCGTGTCGCTAGAAGCCGGGCACAACCACTCTTGCTTCGACGAGCCGTTGATCCCTTCGTCGCTGCGGCCGGCGTGACTAGCCACACCAGCCAAATTGACCTCTTGGGTCGGGACATCTGAGTTGCCCGCCTCTACGCGACAATGCAGCGACAACTCGACTGTCGCTCAGAGGCGGGCAATTTGGGATATGCCGGGACGGCGCGACGTCAACGCCCCGCGTACTCGACCATCTGCTCGGTGATCGCGTGGCCGTCGGGCGGGATGATCGTCAAGCCGTCCGGTCGTATTTGATAGCGGGTGCCGTCCGTCGGGTTGGCGACGTCGAATCCGCCCGACGACCGCACCACGTTGGCGAGTTCGATGCCCGCCCCATCGCTCAGCCGGACCCCGCGGTAATAGAAATCGCCAGGACCGGCACGGCACACCACAAGTACCGACTGCGCCGTTCGGGCCAGCGCCGCCGGGCTGCTGCCCTCGTCGCAGCGTGCACCCGGATAGTCGATGAAGCCTTGGGCATCGGTGCCCGGCAGAACAGCAGCCGGTGACGTCGATGTCGGCTCGCCTGTCGATGTTCGCGACGTCGTGGGAGGCGAGGCGACCTCTCCAGACCTGTTCTGCCCGACCACAAGCCACAGCACCAGGCCCACCGCGGCGGCGAGAACTCCGACCGTCGCCCCAAGAAGCACCCATTGCGCACGTCCGAAACCTCTTCGCACGGGCGGTCTTTGAGCCGGCGGCGTAACCACGAACTGGCGCGTCGCCGAGGCCACCGGGTTGATCGCCGTCGGCACCTGCGCCGCCAACACCGCCGCATTGGCAGCCCGAGCCAGATCACCGGCCGAGGAGAACCGCTCCTGCGGGTGCTTGGCCATTCCGCGTGCGATGACGGCATCGAAGGCGGTGCCGACGCCCGGTCGAGTCGCACTCGGGCGCGGTGGCGGCGACATGATGTGAGAGCCCATCAATTGACTCAGTTCGCCGGTCGGGAACGGCGGTGACCCGGTCAGGCATTCGTAGAGCAGGCACGCCAGCGAGTAGACATCGGCCGCCGGCCCGACCCGTCCGCCGGTGAAGCGTTCCGGTGCCATGTACGCGCACGACCCGATGGCCGCGCCGGCACTCGTCAGACCGCTGTCGCCGCCGAGGTGGGCGATGCCGAAGTCAACGAGATATGCGAAGTCATTCCCGGTGAGCAGGACGTTCTCCGGTTTGACGTCGCGGTGAACGAGCCCGCTGGCATGCGCGGCGTCGAGCGCCGCGGCGACCTGCCCCACGATCCAGACCGCGCGTGCCGGCTCCAACGGGCCCGTCTGCTGCAGCACAGTGTGGACGTTGTCGCCCTCGACCAGTCGCATGTCGATGTAGAGCACACCGTTGATCTCGCCGAAGTCGTGCACCGGGATGACATGCGGTTCCTGCAGCCTGGCCGCGATGCGCGACTCACGCCGGAACCGCTCCTGAAAGCCGGCGTCGGCAGACATTTCGGCGCGCAGCAGCTTGACCGCCACTGTCCGATCCTTGGCGGTGTCGTAGGCGCGATACACCTCGCCCATACCGCCGACACCGAGCAGCGACTGCAGCTGATACGGCCCGAACATCGAGCCGACCCGACCGCCCATACCGGATTATCGCAGCCCGGCAAGCAGAGACGTCACCCCCAGCTTCCATCGCCGCTCGATCGACTGCCCCGAACCGAGCCACCGGCCTGCCTCCTGCACCGCCAAACCCTGTGCCAGAGCGAGCAATACATGCGCCATGTCGGTCGGATCTCCATACAACAAGCCCGCGTCGATGCATCGCTGGATCCGGCCGACGAACACCTCCCGCACCGACGCTCCGGCCGCCAGCTCTTCTGGCCCCGGCTCGAAATCCGCGAACGGCCGCGAGAACATCACCTGCGCCAGCCGCGGATAGGCCCGGCAGAACAGCCGGAACACCGGAACCAGCCGCTCCAGATCCCCCAGGGGGTCAGCTGTCACCGGTACTTTGGCCAACTCGCCGCCCAGCAGCCGGAAGCCCTCGAAGAACATCGCCCGCACCAGGCCGGCCTTGTCGTCGAACAGCTCGTAGACCGCGGGCACCGACGTGCCGGCCCGTTCGGCCACCCGCCGCGTGGTGAACCGCGCGATCCCTTCCTCGGAAAGCGTCGCTATCGCGACTTCCAGCAGCCTGTCCCGAAGCTCGGGCGTGCGCTGCTTGGCTCTCGGCATCAGCCGAGCGTGAATTCCGTTGCAAGCCCGTCGATTCCGACCCTGATCGCCTTCAATGCGGAATCGCGCGCCTTCAGTTTGGTCGCCAGATGTGCGCCTGGATGCAACGTCGACGCCGCCTCGGCCGCCACCTCCTGCGCGCGGGCCAACACCCGGTCGGCGTCCACCAGCTCGTCGAGCCAACCGCCCGCCACGGCCTCATCACCGGCGAACGTCGCCGCCATCGAGGCACCCCGGTGAAACGCTGCGGGTGTCAGACGGGCCCGCATGATCTCGATCGCCGAGATCGGAATAGTCATGCCGATCGCCACCTCGATCGCCTGGCACCGCGACTTGGGCTGGCCGACCCGGTGGTCGCCCGAGAGCAACAGGAACGAGCCCATCGCGATCGCCGGACCCGTCGCCGCCATGATCACCGGAGCCGGGAACGTCAGGCAGCGCAGCGACAGCTCGAAGCCGCCGGCCAGCATGCCCAGCGCGGCCTTGGGGTCGCCCGACTGGAAGACCGCCAGGTCGAAGCCGCCGCTGAACACCCGCTGGTTGCCCGCGATCACGACCGCCTTGGCCGAGTCCTTCTCCGCCCTATCGAGTGCCTCGTTGATCGCGGACTGCATCACTGGCCCCAGCACGTTGACCTTGCCGTCGTCCAGCGTGATGGTCGCGACGGCTTCGTTGAGCTCGTAATTCACGATGTCAGCCATAAATAGCGATGTTACGTAACAACGTTACGAAAGCCAATACTTTGGAAGTGACGCGCCGCCCGATTACGGGTACTCCACCGCCACCACAGAGGACGACGGTGCGAGCGCTGACTGATGAATCGCCTGGAGCGGTCGGTACGTAGCGTCGACTGCTGGCAACAGCGCCATCCCGTCGTCGCGTTCCCCATAGCCGTGGTCAAGAAGTTCGGTGACGACGAAGCAGGCAACCTGGTGGCGCTGCTGACCTATTACGCCTTTCTCGCGACCTTCCCGCTGCTGCTCGCCCTGACCGCCGTGCTGGGTGTGGCGTTGCGGAAGTATCCGGAGCTGCACGAGAAACTGGTCAACTCGGCATTCGCCGAATTCCCGATTGTCGGTGCAGAGATCCACCAGCAGCTCGGCGTGGAGAAGTTCAGCGGCACCGGGTTGGCATTGACAGCCGGAGTAGTGGTCGCACTGCTCGGTGGCCGCGGCTTCGCCCATGCCATGCAGAACACACTCAACACCGTTTGGGCGGTGCCGAAGACGGATCGGCCGGGGTTGGCGCCGCGCTATCTGCGAACCTTCACAGTGCTGTTGCTACTCGGCCTGATCGTCGTTGTCACCGGGGCGGCGAGCACGGCCGCGGCCGCCACGACGTCGGTCGGCCTCGGTGGTTTGCCGGCGCGGCTCGTCAGTTTCGCGGTCGGTACGGTCCTCGGCGTCGGCTTCTTCCTGGCCCTGTTCCGGGTTGCCGCCGCGGCGCAGGTGCCGACACGATGCCTGCTGCTGAGCGCGGTGGTCAGCGCCGTGGGCTGGCAGCTGTTGCTCATCGTCGCGGGATACGTTGTCTCCCACCAACTCCGACACGCTCAGGCGGTGGCGGGACTGTTCGGCGTTGTGTTGGGTCTCCTTGCCTGGCTGGCTCTGCAGGCGACCGTCATCGTGTACGCGATCGAAGCCGATGTCGTCCGCGTCAAGCACCTCTGGCCGAGAAGCATCATTCAGCCCCCGCTCACCGACGCTGACGAGGCCTACTACACGGCAAGATTGCGCGCCGAAGCCCAACGGCCAGAACAACAGCTCGACATCGCCTATGAGAAGCAGCCCGCCGATCCGTGCTAGGCAAGATCGCGGCGATGCCTGCCGTTGATCACCGTGGTGTGGGCCTCGTCGAAGGCGAAGTCGTTGTTGTTGTTGTTGTTCACCGGCGCGTTGTACTGGGCGCGGTAGCGCTCACGTAGCTCGTCGGCGGCCGATCGGACACGATTGATCTCGGCGCGCAGCACCTCCTCGCGGCTCTCGCTGGACGCGTAGTGGAAGTACGTCAACAGGCTTCGCAGCAGCTCGAGTTTCTGCTTCTCCTGGCGGGCCAGGTCGTGCGTGGTCAGCAGCTCCAGCCGCTCGACAGGGTGCAACGTCGCCCAGTCCAGGACCGCGGTGGACCGGTACTGGTGCCCGGGCTGTTTGCCCTGCCGGCTGGTCTTGGGTTCGTCGTAATAGGTCACCGCGCCGTCGAACCGCGACGCGATGGCCTCGCCCAGCTCGCGGCGGTCGAGCGCCGAATCCCACACGATGCGCCATTCCTGCGACGGCGCCAGGTACGGAATCTCGGCGGGCAGGTTCAGCGCCGTGATGTCGACGTAGCGATCGTCATACGACGCACTCTCGTACTTGCCGACGGTGGGCGGATTGGCGAACTCGAACCCGATGCCGTAGGCCGGGGTGCGGCCGAAGTTCTTGACGACGAGCTCAACGAGATGCCAGTCGCTGGCGCTGGGCTCCATGAACATCGCGACGTTGGGCTGCAAGAGCTCCGCGGTGTGTTCCTGGGCCTGCCGATACTGACGCCGGGCATAGACCAAAGCGGCGATGAGGGCCCCGACGGCCAGCCAGGCAGCGAGCGCGATCCACGCACCGGCGGACATGTCGGCCACGTCGCGCGCGCGGTCCTCGAACCAATCCACGCACCGCAGTAAATCATGGTCCGCCCATCCCGACAGCATTCGCCGGGCTGTGGCTTTGCCCGTTGCTGGGACAACGCTTGCTTGTGGGTAAATAGAGACTGGAGTGCCTCACGGGAATGTGGGCGCATTTCGACGCTGGCAAAGGTCCGTCGCTCCGCGATCGCGCTCATGGCTTGGGCCGAATGGGAGTGTTCTGGCCTGCAGCAAGCCACCAGGCGCCGTCCCGTCGCACCAGCACATACAACGCCATCTCTGAGAACGCCGACGGGTCGTCGATCGGAATCTGTTCGCCATCGGCGCCC